>JAJZUN010000392.1 GCA_021848555.1 Pseudomonadota bacterium
AATCAACGACAGGACGACCAGGGATACCTTGACCCAACCGTTGGGTTCCTTCCAGAAAGGCCGTGGCTCCATGACCTGCATTTTCCCCAGCGCGGTCGCGGTCAACAACGCCAGGGACAAGGCCGACAAAATCCCGCCTATCATGGTGGGAAAGAACCCGGAGCCGGGAGCATCGAGCGGGCCAAGGCCCATTCTGACCCCTCCCGCCACGAAGGCCAGCCCGACAATAAGACAAAGCAGACCGCTTACCCAGTCGTAGATCTTCATTCCAAACCTCACGGATCACGCTTCTTTCACGATCGCCTTGCCGAATCCCTGGCCGGCCTGCCGGTATTCGGCGCGCGGCGGGCTGAAAATGTCGAGGATCAGCGCGCCTTCGCTGCCGGTGCGCACGCCGTGGGCCACGCCGCCCGGGGTGTGCCAGAATTCCCCCGCGACCGCTTCCACCTCCTCGCCGCCCTGGATGCGCGTGCAGCGCCCCTCCAGCAGTACGCCCCATTGCTCTTCGGGATGGCTGTGCACGCTTCCGGTCGCGTTCGGCTCGACGCGCACCACCGAAAGCATCACGTTCTCGCCCGGAAATATGGACGTATTGACGCCCTCCGCCAGCTTGCGCTGGATCCCGCGCGTGTCCCCATGCAAGCGAAATACCCAGTCTGCCTTGTTCATGTGCTTTACCTCCTGGTCAAAACAATAGTGTGCGATCGGCCGGACATGATAGAAAAATCAGTCGGCTACCTGAATACCTAAACTGCGCGCTGCGCCGATGGCGGCGTCACGCGACGGCTCGGCATTGATGATGGCAACCCTCGCCCCACCGCGATTGCGCGAGTCTATCCACACCGAGCCTTCCTCCGTCGTGATCCGGATTCGCTGCACCTCCGGCTCATCCAGTTCCTTCAGAGAGACGTCCATCGCGCGCACTTCGGGCAGGTCCATCACCTTGGCGTACATCTCGCCGTCCGAGGTATGCGAACCGAATACCGCACCCATCAATATCGCCGGCACATTGATGGAGCGCCGGGAATACAGGTCCTTGGTGAGTTCGATATCGATTTTCGAAATTTTTCCCCGCTTCAGGGCGTGGGCGATGCGCGCCATATTGGTCGGCGAACCGACCGCGATGGAACTGCCACCGACCACGACTTCGCCCAGGGTCTGGGTGAGCGGGCGGCTCGCGCTCATCATGCGGCGCATTTCCTCGCGGGACTCTGCCAGAACCAGATTCCCGGCGGCCGTATCCCGCGCGGCGAGTCCCGGCTCGAGCAGCGCCTCGACCTGGTCGCGTTTCTTGAAATACGGCTTCATGTATTTGACGTTTACCGCGGTGATCGACGGCGCCGCCTCGCGATGGATGCGCGCCGCCATGGCGATCATCACGTCGATGTCGATGTCGACGGGGAGCGTGGTCTTCAGGATCAGATTGGCGGCCAGATTTCCGCCGAGTATGGCGCTGCCGATGTGGGTCGAGCACAGGCCGCGCGTAATGACACGGGGCGAACAGGGGACGCCGAGCGTCGGCGAGATTGCAATGACCATGGCCTTGGCCACCTGCAACGCGGTCCCGCCGCGCAGGTCGGTCAACGCGGCTGCGGTTGCCGCGGAGCCGGCGCCATAGCCTTCCATGTTGCATCCGGTCGTTACTTTGCCGGCACGGAAGATGCTACCAACTTTCAGGATCAGAGCGGATGTCAAGCGGACCTGTTCCGGCGCCACGCCGGTTTCAATCAAGGCCTTGATCAAGCCTGTGTAAGGACAGGAATCTCCCGTTCCTGCACACGGTCGCAGGCCGATCTCGTGGTTACCGACTTCGGCGGCCAGGGTATAGACCAGAGCCCGGTCTATCAACACATCGTCGATCAAAACGCCTTTTCCCTGACGCGCGAGATCCGTTGCCACTGTCCCGAGTACGAAACTGTTGCCCGTCTTCAGACCCTGGTCCAAGGCGCGCAGGTTATGTTCGAAGGCAGCGAAACATTCGTCGAGGATCTGATCGTACGACTTGCCCTCGCGCACCATCGCTTCGCCGACGACAATCTGGCTCAAGGGCAAACCCAATTCTTCACCTAGCACCACCAGCTCGCCCAGCGTCAAGATACGATCCTTCGCGTCGCGCGTTAAGCGCGCCAGATGCTCCTGCGACAGCCTATTCGTTGACATGGTTCATCCTCTTAGCAGCTCGGTGAGATCGGCAAGGTGATGCATCTCGTCCAGTTCGAAAATTGCGCTCCAGATCGCCTCCGCCCGCCCCGGTGTAACGCAGTCCGTTGCCAGCGACAGGAACTTGTCCTTGAGTTCGTGATCGGAAATGGGAAACTCGGGCTCTCCTTTGGGCAAGTCACGGCGCGCACTCAGCAGGCGGCCGTCCTTGGTGGTGATTTCCACGATGCTTGGCCATTTTTCATCGTACAGCGCTTCGAGCTCTGCGTCCGCCACGACCTCCACCCGGGAAGCCAGGTTCAGCAGCGCAGCGTCTCGAATCAGGTCCATCGCATATTGCTCGCGGCGGTTCTGGCCCAAGGCAAGCGCCAGTGCGATCGTATACGGCGCGCTGTACTTCGCGGCAGGCACCGAATCGGGCGCCTTGTTGGTTCCCCGGCTCGCGACGACAAAGGTGCGAAGCTTGACCGAGGCCACCTGGTCGCAGGTCAGCTTTTCGCGCTGCTTTATTTCGAGGACGGCATCGATCGCGCTGTGGTGCTGCCGGCAGCAGGCATAAGGTTTGATCCCCGTCTGGAGGATTTCGAAGCGGCGGCCCAGCTGGTCGTAAAGGCGCTCCATGTCAAAACGCGTCGACACCGTCTTGCAGTATCCGTACTCGCCTTCCAGGGCTGTCTGCGGCCCGCCAAAGCCGTGCGCCGCCAGGTCCGCCGCGTACAAGCCGCTGAAATTGGCCCATCCCATGATCGTGTCTTTGGCCGGCGCACCGAGGCGGAAAGTCTCGAACGGCGCCAAGGGCCCCAGGTAGGAAGCGGCGCTCAGAGCCCCGCCGGTCGTGTCCGCATCGAAGCGGAGCAGCTTGGCTGCCGCGGCGGTGGCCCCGAAAATGCCCAAGGTTCCCGGAGCGAGATAGGTGCGATCGACGTAAATCGAAGGGCTGACCGCAAGGCCCACGCGAGCCTGCGCGTCGTACCCCAACACCACTGCCAGGAGCAGGTCCTTGCCGCTCAGCCCGTTTTGTTCCGCCAGCGCCAGCGCAGCCGGGATGGTGGTCACGCCGGGATGGGTATGCGAGGTGCGGTGAACGTCATCCAATTCCAGGTGAAACGCCATCGTCCCGTTGGCCAGCGCGGCGTAAGCCGGCGCGACCCGGGTATCCGAGCCCCAGATCGCGGCCGTGCCGGCGTGGGCGTTCTTCTGGGCGAATTTCTTGATGCGGGCGCCCACCGGCGTGGTGGACCCGGATAAACCGGCGGCGACGACGTCGGCTATACGCCGCTTGGCTTCGCGCGCGACCTCAGTCGGAAGATCCCCGAAATTGGTCGCGACGATGTGCCGCGCCAGCGCGCCGGTCGCTGATTGCATTGTCATGTTCCCTCAGCCAAGTGAGCGAAATTCCCATGCAGGCGAGCATGGCTTTCAGGGCCTTCCATGCGCTTGCATCTTGTAGAGCATAAGGCTCGCTCGCAGAGTACGTCCAATATATAATTGAAGCTGTATTCATATCAAAAATGTCTTAATGCGGAACTGCGTTATCTACGCTATTTTGTGGCGGTCGCCGAAGAATTGAGCTTCACGCGGGCCGCTGAGCGCCTGAACATCGCGCAGCCGCCTTTAAGCCAGCAGATTCGCCGGCTGGAAGCACGACTCGGCGTCACGCTCCTGCGTCGCAGCAAACGCCGCGTGGAACTCACCGAGGCGGGACGCGTCTTCCTGCGCCAGGCTTACCAGGCGATCCAATCCCTCGAAGAAGGTGTTGTCTTGCCCATTATCTCGTGATTCACCGGCATGTTTGTGCCTGAGTGTTCCACCGTGAAGCGGCGTAACACGGTGAGGTAATGATGTCGAGACGGAAAGCCT
>JAJZUN010000393.1 GCA_021848555.1 Pseudomonadota bacterium
TTCGGGTAGGGCGGCCGGCCGGCGAGCCCGTCCACGGTGGTGATGGTGTTGCCGAAGCCGATCTGCGCCTTGCCTTCGTCGACGCCGCGCACGTTGGCGATGCCGGCGCCGGGCTGCATCTGCACCTGCAGGCCGGGGATCGCTTTCTCCCACATGCCTTTGAGGGAGCCGCCTAGCGGCACCCACACCCCGCCCTGGGGGCCGGTCATCAGGGTTACTTGCTGCGCGGAGGCAGCGGCGGGGATGCTCAAGGCGGCTGCGAATGCCGCAGCTATCAGGATAGGTTTCAATTGCATGTTTAGCTCCTTGAATGAATATTCAATTAGGGCCGGTCTGACGCCGGCTGAGTGGGGGAATATTACTACAACAATGGCGGCTGAAGTCGTCTATTGGCAGCGATCCGGTCTCAGGCTACCGGCGTCAGCACCGGCTTGCCGGCGAAGTGCGCGCGCGGGTTGTCGCAGGTAGTCAACTCAGCTATTGGGCCCGCGCCGCATCGAAACGGGCTGCCAGTGCTCGAGGCCGGACTTCGCCAGCACGGCCGGATTGACGCAGCTCATCGGCCATTTTCCGGCGAGTGCCAGCGCGAGTTCCTGCCCGACCCGGCGTTTGCGCGCCGGGTCGAAGCGGGCGGTGGCTGACGCGTTGTGCGGGCTGAGCGTGACATTGCCCATGCCGAGCAGCGGGTTGTCGGGGCTGGGGGGCTCCTGTTCCAGCACGTCGAGCGCGGCGTGGGCGATCCGGCCTTCCTGCAAGGCCTTGATCAGCGCCGCTTCGTCCACCGTCGGCCCGCGGCCGGTGTTGATGAAGACCGCGCCCTTCTTCATTTGCGCGAAATGTTTTTCCTTGAGCATGCCGCGCGCCTCGGGCGTGGCGGGCGCATGCATCGAGATGAAATCGGATTGCTGCAGCACCTCGGAGAGCGTCGCCGGCAGCACGCAGTGTTCGTGCATCACCATCTCTTCAATGTACGGATCGTACGCTAGCAGGCGCAGTCCGAACGGTTTGGCGCGGAGGGCGACGGCACGTGCGACGTGGCCGAACGCGATGAAGCCCAGGGTCTGGCCGGTTAACCGCGGAATTTGCAGCAGCGCCGGGCGTCCTTCCTTCCACCGGCCCTCGCGCACCATGCGATCCTGCTCGATCACGCGGCGATGTCCCGCGAGCAGCAGCGCCATGGCGTGATCGGCCACTTCCTCGATGAAGGTATCGGGGCAGTTGGTCACCGGGATGCCGCGCGCGGTGGCGGCCGCCACATCGACCTGGTCGACTCCGACGCTGCCGAGCGTGATCACCCGGCAGCGCGCGAGGCTGTCGATGATTTTCTTGGTGATGAGCATGCCGCCCCTGGCGTAAATCGCATCCGCATCAACGGCGGCTACGATAAAGGCGTCCTCGTTGCCGACCGGGCCTTCGACGATCGCCACGTCCACGCCCTCGAGCGCCTCCATCTCGTAGCCGTAACCGCCGCCCGCGGCGGCGACTGCCGCGCCCGCCGCTGTGATGATCTTGAATTTCGGCATGCGTTTCTCTCCTCAGAGTCGATTGCGGGCGCGCGCCGCCCGAGGCATCGGGGGGGTAAGGCTACTTCGCTACTTCACCCGCTTCGCTGCGGGTGATTGCGATCTGCTCGCGCGCCGCCCGCGCCATCAGCCCGCTGTCGTTGGCGATGGTGACCAGGCGGAAGCCCATGGCTATCATGCGTGCCGCATAGGCGCCGGTGGCGTTATGGATGCCGGCGAACTGTCCGCGCCTGGCGGTGGCGGCCACCAGTTTTTCGTAGATCTTGAAAATTTCCGGCTCCTCGCGATCGAGCATCGGCTTCAAGCCGAGCGAGAGGCCGAGGTCGCTCGGGCCGATATAGATGCCGCTGATGCCGGGCACGTCAAGAATGGCGTCTATATTGTCGATTGCCTCCTGCGTCTCTATCATCGGGATCACCAGCACTTCGTCATTCGCGATCGACTGGTACGGGCTCGCCTCGCCGTAGGCCGCGGCGCGGATCGGGCCGTTGCTGCGCTTGCCCTTGGGCGGATAGAGGCAATAGCTCACCAGCGCCCTGGATTCGGCCTGCGTGTTGACCATGGGACAGATCACGCCCCAGGCGCCGCCATCCAAAACCTTGCCGATGATGCCGGGCTCGTTCCAGGGAACCCGCACCAGCGGCGTGATGGGGTGCCGGTCCATCGCCTGGAAGCACTGCACCATCGACTGATAGTCCTGCACGCCGTGCTGAATGTCGACGGTCACGCTGTCCCAGCCGCACTGCGCCATCACCTCGGCCGAGAAACCGGACGGGATGGCGAGCCAGGCATTCACGCAAGCCTTGCCCGACTTCAGACGCGCTTTGAGTTTGTTCATTATGTCTTCCCCAGGTTTGTGAATACGGGAGTCAGCGCAGGCTTGCCGGCGAAATGCGCGCGCAGGTTGTCCACGGTGAGATCGCCCATGGCCTTGCGCGTTTCGTGTGTGGCGCTGCCGAGGTGCGGCTGCAGCACCACCTGGTCCATGGCAAACAGCGCCTCTGGTACTTTCGGCTCCGACTCGAACACATCCAGGCCCGCCGCACCCAGACTGCCGTCGGCAAGCGCCTTGACCAGCGCCTGTTCATCCACCACCGAGCCGCGCGCTACATTGATCAGCGTGCCCTCCGGCCCCAGAGCCTTGAGCACTTCGGCGTTGACGATATGCCGTGTCGCGGCGCCGCCCGGGCAAATCACCAGCAGCACGTCGCAGTCGCGCGCCATTTCGGTCAGATTGGCGTAGTACCGGTGCGCGACGCCAGCCTGCGGCTTGCGGCCGTGGTAGACGATGCGCATGCCGAAGGCTTCGGCGCGTCTGGCGATGGCTTTGCCGATGCGGCCGTAGCCGAGGATGCCCATGGTCTTGCCGCCTACCTTCTGTGTCAGCGGAAACTCACCTTTGCGCCAGTTGCCGGCGCGCACGTAGCGGTCGCCAGCGCTGGTGCGGCGTAGTGTCGCGAGGGTCAGACTCAGGGCGAGGTCGGCGACGCATTCGTTCAGCACATCGGGTGTGTTGGTGACGATCACGCCGCGCTGCCGCGCCGCATCCAGGTCGACGGCGTCCACCCCAACGCCAAAGCAGGAAATGATCTCCAGCTTTGGCAGGGCATCCATCAGTTTGGCATCGGCGCCGCAGCCGCTGCCGCTCTGGATCGCGCGCACGCGGCCGCCGACATCGGCGATGAGCGCGGCGCGTTCCTTTGCCTGCCACAGCTTGTGCACGGTGAAATCGCGCTCCATCGCTTCATACGATGGCAGGTAGAACGGCGCGACCGACAGGACTTCAATCTCCTTCATTGTTTGAACTTGGCGCAGAGCTTTTCGGATTCGCGTGCGAGCAGACCCACGTCGGCGCCGACGGCGACGAACAGGCAGCCCAGGTCGAGGTAGCGGCGCGCGTCGGCTTCAACCGGAGCGAGGATGCCGGGGGCCTTGCCTGCCTTGCGAATGCGCGCTATCGCATTGTCGATCGCCTTCTGCACTTCGGGGTGCGGGATATTGCCCAAATGTCCTAGCCCTGCGGACAAGTCGGCCGGACCGATGAACACGCCGTCCACGCCGTCGGTATTGGCGATCGCGTCCAGGTTGTCCAGTCCCAGCTGCGTCTCCACCTGCACCAGCACGCACAGCTCTTCTTCGGCGCGCTTGAAGTAATCCTTGACCCGGCCGAAGCGCGTGGCGCGCGTGGTGCCGGCCACGCCGCGCACGCCGCGCAGCGGGTAGCGCGTGTAGGCGACGGCGCTGGCGGCTTCCTCGGGTGTCTGGACGTAGGGGATCAGCAAAGTTTGAACCCCGACGTCGAGAAAGCGTTTGATCAGCACCATGTCGTTCCATGCCGGGCGCACGATACTCGTGGTCGGGTAGGCCGCGGCCGCCTGCAACTGGGTCACTACATTCTCCAGGTCGTTGGGCGAGTGCTCGGTGTCGAGCAGCAGCCAGTCGAAACCGGAGCCGGCGATGACCTCCACGCTGTAATGGGACGACAGGCTGGACCA
>JAJZUN010000394.1 GCA_021848555.1 Pseudomonadota bacterium
TTTCGTCCGGATAGGGCTGGAACTGCAGGTCCTTGGCGTACGCGTAGTAGACCGGCAGCGAGTACATCGGCACCACGTAGGCTTGCTCGGCAATGCGCTTCAACGCGTTCTTGTACGCGACTTTGCGCACCTCCGGCTTGACCGAGGTGTCGCCGGCCTCGAGCAAGTCGCGCACCTGCGGGTCGCGCGTGACGTCGTCGGCGAGGAACTTGAAGTACACCGGGGTCATCGCGGAGACGTCGTTCACGGAGAACGAGCCCCAGGTCTGGTGCGCGAACCCCGCTTTGTGCTCGCGCAGCGCATCGCGCATGGCCGCGTACTGCATGAAGCGCAGATTGGCGCGGATGCCGACCGCGCGCAGGTAGCCGATCACCGCCTCGGTCTGCGGCCGCTCGCGGTAGGCATACAGGTCGATGTCGAAGCCGTTCGGATAGCCGGCCTCGGCCAGCAGTGCCTTGGCTTTCGCCGGATTGTAGTCGTAACGCGGCGCGCCCTCGTCGGTGCAGCCGAACTGGGCCGGGAAGCACAGCGTGTGGATCACGCGCGCCGATTCGCCGACCACGGTCTTCAGCATGGCCTGGCGGTTGATCGCGTGGATGATGGCCTTGCGCACGCGTATGTCTTTGAGCACCGGCGTCGGCGTCTGCTCACCCGAGGCCATGGTGAGGAACACCACGCGCATGGTCTCGCCCGCCTTCACCTGCAGCGTCGGCACGGTTTTCAGCTGTGCGGCCTGGTCCGGCGGCACGTTGAAAATCCAATCGAGCCCGCCGGCCATCAATTCCGCCGTCTGGGTATTCTGGTCCGGGATCAGGCGCAGTTCCAGCGTCTCGATCTGCGGCTGGGGCTTGGGGCTGTCCTTGAAGTAGTTCGGATTGCGCTTCATCCGCACCAGCCGCCCCGGCTGGTTCTCGACCACCATGTAGGGCCCGGTGCCCACCGGCTTCTCGCTCATGCCTTTGGGGCCGACTTTGGCGTAATACTCGTTCGGGTAAATCACCACCGGGCCGGCCAGGTATTCCAGCGCCGCGGGAAAGGGCTTCTTCAGGTGGATACGCACCTTGAACTGATCGATTTTCTCGGCCGACGCGATCCAATTCACGTTCTGCTGCGTGGTCGACTTGTTCTCGGGCTTGGACACGAAGTTGAGCGTGTACACCACGTCGTCGGCGTCGAAGGGCTCGCCGTTGTGGAATTTGACGCCGTGGCGCAGCTCGAATTCGAGCGTGGTGTCGTCGATCCAGCGCCAGCCGGTCGAAAGCGAAGGCTTGTATTCGTTGGTCTTCGGATCGCGGTAGATCAGCGTGTCCCAGATGTGATGCGCCAGGATCACGCCGACGCGCACATTGTTGAAATAGGCGTCCAGGCTCTCGGGCACCTGGTTGGCAGCGAGCTTGACCGAGTTGTCGCGCTTGCCCGCCTGTGCCGGCAGGGTGAAGGCGACGGCCGCGGCGAGCAGCGTGACACGAAGCAGCTTGCGGTACGAAGTCATGGTTATTCTCCTCCTTGGTTGACGCGGCTACTTTACCGCATTGTCATATAGATGGCATTCGACGCGGCCGCGCGCGTCGGCCAGCGCTGTGGGCGCGCGCTCGCGGCACACCGGCATCGCCTCGCCGCAGCGCGGGTGAAACGTGCAGCCCGGCGGCGGGGCTAAGGGATTCGGATAGCTTACGCCCAGATGCGTGTCCGGCACGCCCAGCCCCGGTTCGGGCGTGAGCACCGAAGCGAGCAGCGCGCGCGTATAGGGATGGCGCGGCGCGCGGAACAGCTGCGCGGTGTCGGCCTCCTCGACGATCCGCCCGAGGTACATGACCGCGACCCGCGTGGCGATGTGCTCCACCACCGCAAGGTTGTGGCTGATCAAGAGATAGGTGAGATCGAACTCGCGCCGCATGTCTTCGAGCAGGTTCAGGATCTGCGACTGCACCGAGACATCCAGCGCCGAGGTCGGCTCGTCGCAGATCAGGATCTCCGGCCGCATCACCAGCGCGCGCGCGATCGCGACGCGCTGGCGCTGGCCGCCCGAGAGCTGATTGGGGTAGCTGTGGAAAAAACGCGGCGGCAGGCCCACGCGCTCCATGGTTTCCTGCACCCGCTTGCGCCTGGCGCGCGCGTCGGCTTCGATGCCGTGCACCGCCAGCGGCAGCCCGACGATGGCGCCTACGGTCTTGCGCGGATTGAGCGAGGAATAAGGATCCTGGAATATGGGCTGCACCCGCCGCGCGAGCTCGCGCGTGCTGAACGCGGCGAGCGGCCGGCCTTCGAGCCGGATTTCGCCCGCGCTCACCGGCATCAAGCCCAGCAGCATCCGCCCCAGCGTCGATTTGCCGCAGCCCGATTCGCCCACCAGCCCCAGCACCTCGCCGCGGCGCAGCGCGAGCGACACGCCGTTTACCGCATGCAGCGCGCGCCGGCCGCGAAACAGCCCCGCGCTGACCGAAAAGCGGCGCTCGACCTCGATCAGTTCGAGCAAGGCCTCGCTCATGTTGCCGCCGCCTCCGCCGCCGCCCCGCCAAGCCTGCAGCGCAAGCTGTGGCCGTCGCCGAGCTCGCGCAACTCGAACGCGCGCGTCGCGCACGGGTCCTCGGCCTCGGCGCAGCGGTTGCGGAACTGGCAACCGGTGAGTTTGCCGATAGGGGGGCTCACCACGCCGGGAATCGTGCCCAGGCGTTCGCCCGGCGCGAGCCGTCCCGGCACCGGGATGCAGGCGAGCAGGCCGCGCGTATACGGATGCAGCGGCCGCGCGAACAGCTGCGCTACGGGGCCCTGCTCCACGATTTCGCCCGCATACATCACCGCCACGCGGTCGGCTACGCGCGCGACAATGCCCAGATCGTGGGTGATCAGGATCAGGCCCATGCCGAATTCGCGCTGCAACTCCTTCAGCAGGTGCAGGATCTGCGCCTGCACCGTGACGTCGAGCGCCGTGGTCGGCTCATCGGCGATCATCAGCGCCGGCGCGCACATCAGCGCCATCGCGATCATCACGCGCTGGCGCAGGCCGCCCGAGAGCTCATGCGGATACTGCCCCAGGCGGTGCGCAGCGCCGGTGATGCCCACGCGCTCGAGCAGATGCAGCGCGCGCTCGCGCGCTGCCGCCCGGCTCCCGCCGCGATGGCGCAGCCAGCCCTCCTCGAGCTGGTTGCCGATGGACCAGGACGGATTGAGCGAAGTCATCGGCTCCTGGAAAATCATCGCCAGGCGATTGCCGCGCAGATCGGCCATGCGCGCCTCGCCCGCGCGCCGCAAATCCTCGCCCGCGAACGCGAAGCGCGTCGCGCTGCGCCGCGCCGCGCGCGGCAGCAGCCCCATCAGCGCGAGTGCGGTGAGCGACTTGCCGCAACCGGATTCGCCCACCAGGCACAAGGTCTTTCCGGCTTCGAGCGCGAGATCCACGCCGCGCACGGCGTGCAGCCGGCCCATCGGCGTCGGGATTTCTACGCGCAATCCCTCGACCTGCAGCAGCGCAGTCATCTAGCGTCCGGGCGCGCGGCAATTGAGCGGCAGGTAGGCCGCGGGAATATTGGTCTTGTTTTCGCCCACCACCGTCATCTTGCCCGGCACCGGCGCGTCGCCGCACACCCAAGCGACCGGCACGACCGGCGCATCTTCCACCACGGCCGGGCGGATGCTGAGGACTTTCCCTTTGATGGCGGAATTGACGCTGTTGCCGAAAACGATCTGGATTGCGCCGTCCTGTACCGTCACCGAACGGATGAAGTTGTTCACGATCTTGTCGGCGGCCGGCAATCCGGCGCCGGCGTTGTCGCGCGGCAGGGCATGCTGGAGGGCCCACGCGGCCGCAATCGGCGTCTTTACGATGTCGGCCAGCGGGACGGCGTCGACGATTTGTTTCCTGATCATCTGGTCCAGATAGCTGGGCGCCGCAATCAGAGCCAGGATGCAGATGATCGCGATGACCACCATCAGTTCCATCATGGTAAAACCGTCGCGATGTGTTGCCATGTATCAGCCTCGCTGCGCCCGCGGTGGCGGAATCATAACCGATGGACGC
>JAJZUN010000395.1 GCA_021848555.1 Pseudomonadota bacterium
CCGATCTGAGGTCGAGCGCCGTGACCTTGTCCTGCTCATCGCTTCGCGCCGAGAGCACGATCACCGGCACATCGCTCCAGGCCCTGAGTTCACGAAGGAACCCGGTTCCGTCCCGATCAGGCAAGCCGAGGTCGAGAATGATCAGGTCGGGCTTGCGGCTCCCGGCGTCGATCAAGCCGCGCGCGCAGTTCGGAGCTTCGACGAAGCGATAGCCCTCGCCTTCCAGAGCCGACCGCACAAGGCGACGAATCTCGACATCATCCTCGACGAGCAACACCATGCTGCCTGGCTCAGGCATCGGCGTCTCCTGGGGCCTCGAACGCCGCTGGCGGTGTCCCCCCCAAAGGCAGAGTAAAAGTGAACTCGGCACCGCCGCCAGGCTTGTTGCTGGCCGAAATCGCTCCACCATGCGCCGCGACGATCGCGCGGCAGATGGACAGACCCAAGCCTACCCCGGGGATCGCCGACTCATCGTTGCCGCGCGCGAACTTTTCGAACAACATGGCCTCCTTGCCAGCGGGCAAACCGGGGCCGCGGTCCCAGACAGAGATCCGCAGACGGTCACCCGCCTGGCGTGCCGTGACGCCCAGCGGTGTCCCGTCGGACGTGTATTTGAGCGCATTGTCGAAAAGATTCAACAGCACGCGCTGCAGCAATTCGGCATCGCCGCGCACCAGGGGCAAGTCGTCAGGCAGGTCGATTTCCAACGGATGTCGGTCGAGGGTCTCCTGGTCGAGCCCATGCAGCGCGGCTCCGACCAGTTCCTCGACTGATTGCCAATCGGCTCGCAGCGTAATTCGACCGGATTGCAGCCGCGCCATCTCCAGCATGTCGCTGACCATCTTCGCCACCCGACGAGCCTGGCGCGCGATCGATTTCGCCTGCGCCGCCGAACTGTCGATGTTGCCTTCCGCGAGGCTCATGCGCAGCATGTCGGACGCGCCGATCAGGCTGGTCAGGGGCGTCCTCAGATCGTGTGAAAGCGCCGCGAGAACCGAATTGCGCAGACGCTCCGCTTCCATCGCCAGCAGGGTGTTCTGGGCGACCGTGACGAAGTGGATCCGCTCAAGGGCAATTGCGATTTGGGTGGTGAACGTCTCCAGCAACCTGCGCTGCTCCGGAACCTGCACCTGCCGCGCGATTTCAGGGCGCAGCACGACAACGCCGCGCACGCGCATCGGCGCCTTCAGCGGCATGTAGAGAAGCTGTAGCGCGGGTAGCGTGTCGGTTCCCAGACCCGCAGCCTCACCGTGTTCGAGACACCAGCGTGCAATATCGGCGTCGGCATCGTCGATTTCGGATTTGGCATCGAGCCGCAACGTGTCGTCGGCGGCGAGAAGGTACATCGCAGCGCGAGCGCGAAAGCTGCTCGCGATGTATCGGAGCCCCGTTTCGACGACCTGCTCCTCGGTCAACGCGCCGGACAGATCGCGGGAAAGCGAATACAGATCGTGGGTGCGACGCTCCCGCTGGTTGGCGATCAGCACCTGGTAGCGCAGGCGCGCGGTGAGTTGGCCGATCAGCAACCCCACGCCGAGCATGACGCTGAAGGTGAAAAGAAACTGCACGTCGCTGACCGCGAACGAGAGCCGTGGCGGCACACAGAAGAAGTCGAAGCCGAGCACGTTGAGCACGGCGGCCACGACCGCCGGGCCACGCCCCCAGCGCAACGCCACCAGCACGACACCGAGCAGAAACATCATGACGATGTTCGACAACTCGAAATGTCCGACCAGCAGGTCGCCGACCAGCGTGGCCGCGGCGCTGATGCCGATGGCCTTGGCATAGGCCGTCCAGTCGACCCGAGCATCGTCGTGCGACGACATCGGCTCGGCGGCTCGCGGGAGAGCACTCTGTCGTTCGGGGGCGACCATGACCAAATCCAGGTCGGGCGCGTGCCTGGCCAGCGCCCGGGCGAATGAGGGCGACCACACCTCGCGCCACCAGGGCACGCCACCGCGCCGCCCCAATACGACGCGATTCAGATTGTGGCTTCGGGCGTAGTCGCGCACCTCGACGCTCGGGTCATTCCCCGCGAGAACAGCCGTGTGCGCGCCGAGGTCACGCGCCAACTGCAGGATCTTCAAAATGCCCGATCGTCTCGCCTCCGATAGCCGCGACAGCGTTGGCGTCTCGACATAAACGGCATGCCATCGGGCGTGAAGCGCTTCGGCGAGTCGAGCGGCCGCCCGCACGAGATCAGCCCCCGTGCGGCGACCGACGCACACAAGCAGGGCTTCGGACGCGCTCCAGACATTGCCCCCGACCTCGGCCTGCCGGTAACTGCGCATTTCGCTGTCGACCCGCTCCGCGGTCAGGCGCAGCGCGAGTTGGCGCAACGCGAGAAGATTGCCTCTGCGGAAGAAATTCTTCGCCGCTCGCGCAGCTTGCGTCGGCAGGTAGACCTTGCCTTCCTTGAGTCGCTGCAACAGTTCTTCGGGCGGAAGATCGACCAGCACCACTTCGTCGGCATTGTTGAAGATGCCGTCGGGAACGGTCTCGCGAATGCTGCCCCCGGTAATCGAACCGACGATGTGACTGACGCTCTCCAGATGCTGGACGTTCAACGTGGTGTACACGTTGATTCCGGCGGCAAGCAGGTCCTCCACGTCCTGCCACCGTTTGGGGTGCAAGCTTCCATCGGCGTTGCTGTGTGCAAGCTCATCCACCAGGATGACCTCCGGCCGCCGCTGCATCGCGAGCGCGAGGTCGAACTCCTGCATGCGACTGCTGCCGCGATGGACTTCCCGTGTGTTCAGAACCTCCAATCCCTCGAGCAAGGCGAGGGTTTCGCGTCGGCCGTGGGTCTCGACGATTCCGCAGACGACGTCCTCGCCCTGGTCGCGCAGCCGGCGCGCCGAGGACAGCATCGCAAAGGTCTTGCCGACACCCGGACACGCGCCGAAGAAGATCTTCAGCTTTCCGCGCTGCGCCCGCTGCTCGTCGTGCTCGACCTTCTGCAGCAGTTCGTCAGGGTCAGGGCGTCGATCGTCGACCATGGCCGCCGCGCAATGAACTCAGTCGATCTTCGAGACGGAGACGTGGTCCAGAGCCAGGTTGAGCTCCAGCACGTTGACCCGAGGTTCGCCGAGAACGCCCAGCAGCGGCCTTCGCGCGGCGGCATCGATGAAGCCTTGCACGAGCTGCGGACTCATGTTCCGCGCACGCGCAACGCGGTCGCGCTGGTACTGCGCCGCCGCCAGGGAAATGTCCGGATCGAGCCCGGATCCTGACGCAGTGACGAGGTCGACCGGAATCGGCGCGCGGTTGTCCGGGTCGGCAGCGTGTAAGGCTGCGACCCTTGCACGTACCGCAGCCAGCTCGGCGGGGTTGGTCGGGCCGAGGTTCGACCCCCCCGAGGCAAGTCCGTCGTAGGGCTGCGGAGCGGTTGCCGATGGCCGCCCCCAGAAATCCCGCGGGTCGGTGAAGCTCTGGCCGATCAAGGTCGAACCGATTGCTTGGCCGTGCACGGCAATGACTGAGCCGTTGGCCCGCCATGGAAAGACCGACTGGGCGATCGCGGTCACCAGCCAAGGATAGGCCAAGCCGGTCAGAAGGCTTAGCGAAACGAACAGAACGAGCGCGGGGCGAAGCTTGCGGGACATGACTATTGTTCCTCTCAAGCAAGGCGCAGCCCGACCAACAGCATGTCGATGGCCTTGATGCCGATGAAGGGAAGGACGATGCCTCCGACTCCATAAACGAGAAGGTTGGTGCGCAGCAGGACGGCTGCGGACAACGGGCGGAACCGGACCCCCTTGAGCGCCAGCGGAATCAAGAAGACGATGATCAACGCGTTGAAAATGACCGCCGAAAGGATCGCCGAATCCGGTGTAGCCAAATGCATGACGTTGAGCGCCCGCAACTGCGGGTAGTTGGCGACGAAGATGGCCGGAATGATCGCGAAATACTTGGCCAGATCGTTGGCGATGCTGAAGGTCGTCAGCGCACCACGGGTCATCAGCATCTGCTTGCCGATTTCGACGACCTCGATCAGCTTGGTCGGGTTCGAATC
>JAJZUN010000396.1 GCA_021848555.1 Pseudomonadota bacterium
CCATGTTCGCGCAGGCCAATTCCGAGCATTGCCGCCACAAGATTTTCAACGCATCCTGGGTGATCGACGGCGTGGCGCAGGCGCACACGCTGTTCGGCATGATCCGCGAGACGGAGCAAGCCCATCCGCAGGGCACGGTGCTCGCCTATTCGGACAACTCGGCGATCATGGAGGGGCGCGAGATCGAGCGCTTCTATCCGGATGCGGCGGGCCGCTACGCCTATCACCGCGAGACCACGCACACCCTGATGAAGGTGGAAACGCACAACCATCCGACCGCGATTTCGCCGTTTCCGGGCGCGGCCACCGGCTCCGGCGGCGAGATCCGAGACGAGGGGGCAACCGGCCGCGGAGCCAGGCCCAAAGCCGGTCTCGCGGGTTTTTCGGTGTCGAACTTGCGTATTCCCGGCGCGGTTCAGCCCTGGGAAGCGGATCATGGAAAGCCAGGCCGCATCGCGTCTGCGCTCGACATCATGCTCGAGGGGCCGATAGGCGCGGCGGCGTTCAACAACGAATTCGGCCGACCCAATCTCGCCGGTTACTTTCGCAGCTTCGAAATCGAGGCGGGTGGCGAGCTGCGCGGCTACCACAAGCCGATCATGATCGCGGGCGGCGTGGGCAATATCGCGGCAAGAGATTCCTTCAAGCTTGGGCTGCCCGAAGGTTCGCTGCTGATCCAGCTCGGCGGGCCGGGGATGCTGATCGGCATGGGCGGCGGCGCCGCATCGAGCATGGCCACCGGCACCAACACCGAGAACCTGGACTTCGATTCGGTGCAGCGCGGCAACGCCGAGATCGAACGCCGCGCGCAGGAAGTCATAGACCGCTGCTGGCAGCTCGCCGAGGCCAATCCCATCCTGTCGATACACGACGTGGGCGCGGGCGGTTTGTCGAACGCGATGCCGGAGCTCGCGCACGGCGCCGGCCGCGGCGCGAGCCTGAATCTGCGTGCGATACCCAGCGAAGAGCCGGGCATGTCGCCGCGCGAAATCTGGTGCAACGAGGCGCAGGAGCGCTACGTGCTCGCGATCGAGCCCGGGCGATTGGAGGAGTTTCGCGCCATCTGCGCGCGCGAGCGCTGTCCGTTCGCGGTGCTCGGCGTGGCGACCGCCGCGCAGCAGCTCACGCTCGCGGATGAGCGCTACGGCAACAAGCCGGTCGACATGGACATGGGCGTGCTGCTTGGCAAACCGCCGCGCATGCTGCGCGAGGTCGCGCGCCGCGCGCGCGCGCTGCCGCCGTTCTCCGTCGAGGGCATAGTGCTGAAGGATGCGTGCTACCGCGTGCTCGGCCACCCGACGGTGGCCGACAAGACGTTTCTGATCAGCATCGGCGATCGCACCGTCGGAGGCTTGTGCGCGCGCGACCCGTTCGTCGGGCCGTGGCAGACGCCGGTGGCCGATTGCGCAGTGACCCTGCTCGGGTTTGGCGAATACGCGGGCGAAGCCTATTCGATGGGCGAGCGTGCACCGCTGGCGGTGATCGATGCGCCGGCTTCGGGGCGCATGGCGGTGGGCGAAGCGCTGACCAATCTCGCGGCGGCGCCGGTGGACCTGGCGCGCGTCAAGCTCTCGGCCAACTGGATGGCGGCCGCGGGGCATGCGGGCGAGGATGCGGCGCTCTACGACACGGTGCGCGCGGTGGCGCTGGAGCTGTGCCCGGCGCTGGGCATCAGCATTCCGGTGGGCAAGGATTCGCTGTCGATGAAAACCGCCTGGGACGAGGCGGGGCGAAGGAAAGAAGTCGTCGCGCCGCTGTCGCTGATCGTCTCCGCGTTCGCGCCCTGCGCCGATGCGCGCCGCGTGCTCACGCCGCAGCTGCGCCTGGATGCGGGCGCGAGCGTGCTGCTACTCGTCGGTCTCGGGCGCGGCAGGAACCGCCTCGGCGGTTCCATCCTGGCCCAGGTATACGCGCAAATGGGCAACGAGGTGCCGGACCTGGACGATGCGCGCGATCTGAAGCGCTTCTTCGAGACGGTGCAGGCGCTCAATCGCGACGGCCTGCTGCTCGCCTATCATGACCGCTCCGACGGCGGCTTGTTCGCGACGCTGTGCGAAATGGCCTTCGCCGCGCATTGCGGCATCAGCGTGAATCTGGATGCGCTGTGCGACGGCGGCAATCCCGCGCAGGTGCTCGCGGCGCTGTTCGCGGAGGAACTGGGCGCGGTGTTGCAGGTGCGCGAGGAGGATCGCAGCACGGTGCTTGCGCGCCTGGTCGCGCAGGACTTGCACGCGAAGACCATAGGCAGCCCGAACCAGAGCGATCAAATCCGCCTTGAACGCGGCACCAAGCCGGTGTTCGCCGAGCAGCGCATAGACTTGCAGCGCGCCTGGTCCGAGACCACCTGGCGCATGCAGGCGCTGCGCGACAACCCGGAGTGCGCGCGCGAAGAATACGATCGGCTGCTGGACGCGGGCGATCCGGGCTTGCATACCTATCTCACCTTCGACCCGAGCGCTCTACCCCCTTTGAAAAAGGGGGTGGCGGCGCAGCCGCCGGGGGATTTTGCGGCGATCGAAAAATCCCCCCGGCCCTCCTTTTTCAAAGGGGGGAGTGTGAGACCCAGGATCGCCGTCCTGCGCGAACAGGGCGTGAACGGCCAGGTGGAAATGGCCGCGGCCTTCGATCGCGCCGGCTTCGACGCGGCCGACGTGCACATGAGCGACATCATTGCCGGGCGCGTGTCGCTGGCGGATTTCAAAGGCATCGCCGCCTGCGGCGGTTTCTCCTACGGCGACGTGCTCGGCGCGGGCGAGGGTTGGGCCAAGTCCATCCTGCTCAATGCGCGCGCGCGCGACGAGTTCGGGGCGTTTTTCGGCCGCGCCGACGTGTTCGCGCTCGGGGTGTGCAACGGCTGCCAGATGATGAGCAATCTGCGCGAGATCATTCCGGGCGCCGCGCACTGGCCGAAATTCCTCAAGAACCGATCGGAGCAGTTCGAGGCGCGCTTCGTCATGGCCGAGGTGGCCGAGAGCCCGTCGCTGTTTTTCGCCGGCATGGCCGGCAGCCGCATGCCGGTGGCCACCGCCCACGGCGAGGGCAGGGCGGTGTTCGCCGATGCCGCGGCGCAGGCCAGTGCGCTGGTGGCGCTGCGCTTCGTCGACCACCGCGGCGCGCCGGCCGAGACCTACCCGGCCAACCCCAACGGTTCGCCCGCCGGCATCACCGGCCTCACCACCGCGGACGGCCGCTTCACCATACTCATGCCGCATCCGGAGCGGGTGTTCCGCAGCGTGCAGCAGTCCTGGCACCCGCCGGGTGCGCCGGAAGACAGTCCCTGGATGCGCATGTTCCGCAATGCGCGCGTATGGGTAGGTTGAAGCCGGTTCCAGCCATATTGGGCAGCCGCGTCGAGCTGCAGTTGCTCACCACGCTGCGCTGCAATCTCAAGTGCAGCTATTGCTCGCTCGGCGTGGGTGCGGTGCTGGGCTCGCAAAGCGAAGTCACCTATTCGCTGGACCAGCTGGACAGCTTCATCGCGACGCATCTCGCCCCGTACGAGATCTACGTCACGTTCTACGGCGGCGAACCGACGCTGAACCTCGAGCTGATGAGCGCGGTGATGCGGCGCCATCCGGAGTATCGTTTCCAGTTGCAGACCAACGGCACCCTGCTCGACGATCTGCCGGACTGGATCCTGGCGCGGTTGTCGAACGTCCTGGTGTCGATAGACGGCGGGGAGCAGGTCACCGACGGCTACCGCGGACGCGGCATCTACCGGCAGGTAGTCAAGAACGTGCGCGCGATTCGCTCGCGCCTGGGCGGCACGCTGACCGCGCGCGTCACCTGGAGCAGCGCCGACACCAGCTTCGAAGAACTCGACGAGCTGACGCACTATTTCGATTACGTCTATTTCCAGTTCGTGGCGCAGGACGGGGCCTACGCGCCGGACACCATCGCGGCCAAGCGCGCCGTGCTGGCGAAAATGGTGGACAAGTTCTTTTCCACGGACGCGCTCTATCCCTTCATCCCCGTCATGGGCACGGTGCGCAACAAGCTGCTGCCGTCGCGGG
>JAJZUN010000397.1 GCA_021848555.1 Pseudomonadota bacterium
TCGCGCCTGTTCTTTTGCGATACGCCTCCTGTCCGCGATCTCCGCCTCGAGTGCAGCGGTTCTGTCACGTACCAATTGCTCCAGATGGTCGCTGAACTCCTTCAGGCGCAGGAGGTTGCGCACGCGGACGCGCAACTCGTTGCGGTCCACCGGCTTGGTGACGAACTCCTCGGCACCTGCTTCCAGCCCGCGCAGGCGCGATTCGCGGTCATCGAGCGCGGTGACCATCACCACCGGGATGGACCTGGTGGCGGCGTCCGCCTTGAGCGCACGCGCCACTTCGTAGCCGTCCATGCCCGGCATCATGACGTCGAGCAAGACGAGATCCGGTGGATTCCGCCGCGCAAATCCGAGCGCCTGCGCTCCGTCGGCCGCTTCCAGTGCCGCATAGCCCTCGGCCTGGAGCATCGCCGCGAGCAGCCTGCGGTTTCTGTCCTCGTCGTCGACGACCAGGATGCGCGCGGGTTTCTTTACTTCGCTCATCGCTTCTTCTCCTATACGGGCAAACGCAATGTGAAGGTGCTGCCTTTGCCGGGTTCGCTCTCCACCTCGATCGTGCCGCCATGCAATTCAGCGAGGCGCCGCGCCAGCGCCAGCCCCAGCCCCACGCCGCCGTGCCGGCGCGTCAAGCCGGCATCGAGCTGGGTGAGCGGCTTGAACAGTTTCGCCAGGTCCTCGCGCGCGATGCCGATGCCCGTGTCGGCCACAACGATCTCGAGTGCGCCGCCCGCGCGCCCCGCCCTCACCGCGACCGTGCCACCCTCACGGTTGGACTTGATCGCGTTGTCGAGCAGAGCATCGACCATGCGGCGCAGTGCCTTCGGGTCCAGTTCCGCGCTGCCGACATCCGCCGCCACGTCGAGCCGCATGCTCACGCCGCGCGCCTCGGCCGCCTTGCGCTGCGCGGCCACGCGATCTTCGAGCGCCGCACGGATCTCCACCGGAGCGCGCTCGAGTGCGGTCATATCGAGCCGCGACATTTCCAGTATCCCCTCCACCAGCGCGAGCAGGCGCCGGCCGGCCGCGAGAATGTCTGCGGCGAACGCGGCCTGCTGTGCGTTGAGCGGGCCCGGCACTTCGTCTCGCAGCAGCTCGGTGAAACCCAGGACGGAATTGAGCGGCGTCCTCAGCTCGTGCGTCACGTTGTTCATGAACTCGGTCTTCACGCGCAATGCGTCCTGCAGGACGGCTTGCGTGCGTTCCAATTCCTTCTCGGCCTGCTCGAGCTTCTCGATTTGGCGCGTCAGCGGGCGGAATACGAGGAAGAACAACGCGGGAAAGAGCAGGATGCACAAGACGATCGAGTCTATGATTGCCTCCGCCAACCCGTTCGCCGTAACGAGTCGCGCGGCGCGCAAAAGCGCCATGATTCCGAATTCGATGGTAAATGTTGCGAGCAGCAGAACCAACACCAGACGCATCGGCAATGGCTTCGCTGTTTCCCGCTCGGGCTGATTCATCGATCTTTCTCGCTATGGCCTGACAGCGATCCTGAAAAGGCTGACGTACCGGTGATCACGACGCCCGGGAGCGGCGCGGCGGCAAGCATCAACGCGCGTTTCATTCCTTCCTCCCAAAAACCAAACGCAAGCTCGGTTGCGTCTGGCAGCACCCTATAATCGATGGGGCCAGGTCTTGCATTGACGCATTTGTCTCAATGCAGAACCCGGCCCCGGCATCCACGCGACTTCGGCGGAAAACTCCGGCTAGCGGATCGCTTGTTCGATATAGCCGCCGAAGCCGTTTATCACTTAACAATAAATCGATTATACTGTCCGTGGGCACGTTGCCATTGCCCGGAACGGAGGAATCATGCTTGAGAACGCGATCAACCACAGTACGCTGGCAAAGCTGGTCGAATCCGGCGGCGTGCGCGCCGCGCACGTCATCGGGCTCGCCGGGGGTTGGAGAATCAGCGTGAAGTGCGGCAGTAGCGTCCGGCCGCTCGCGGCGCAGCGTGGCAAGGTACGGCTGTTTTCCAGGCTGGAAACCGCGGCGGCGTACCTCAAGGCGATAGGCATTGCACGCTTCGATGTGGACGCACTGGGTTACGACCCCGAACGCACGCTGCGGGCGCGGCCGGATCGGTCCGCAAGCCTGAAGCGGGCCCACGCCGCCGCCGCCTACGACCAATGGTTCCGCAGCCAGGTGCAGGAGGCGCTCGATGATCCGCGCCCTGGCATGCCGCATGAAGAGGTCTCCGCGCGCTGGCGGAGAAAACGCTCGCAGCTCCTGAAGAAACTTAGGGGAGGGCAAGGGATGAAGGCGTGAGAATTCGCTGGCGGCCGGTTGCCGAAGCCGACCGCGACCGCATCCTCGACCACATCGCCCAGGATAATCCGGTTGCCGCGATCGAATTGGGCGATGCCATCGACCGGCGTGTCGCCGCGCTGCCGCAGCATCCCAAGCTCTACCGTGTGGGACGCGTGAGGAGCACGCGCGAACTGGTAGTGCATCCGAACTATGTGCTGGTGTACCGGATTGTGCGGGATGAGATCCAGATCCTGCGTGTGCTGCATGGCGCACGGCAGTGGCCGCCCGAGCGCTAGCAAGCACGAATGCGCGCTTCATTCCTTCCTCCCTTGCAGCAGCGCCGCCACGCTCGCCAGAAACGCCTTGTAGCGGATCGGCTTTTCGAGATAGCCGTCGAATCCCTCCTGGAGCAGCCGCTCGCGATCGCCCTTCATCGCGAGCGCGGTGAGCGCGACCACCTTCAGCGCCGCGGTGCGCGGGTCGGCGCGCAGGGACTTAAGCGCCGAGACGCCGCCCATGCCGGGCATCTGCATGTCCATGAGGACCAGATCGGGCGCGTGCGCCAGCGCCGCCTCGACGCCCTCGGCGCCGCCCTCCGCGCTCAGTACCTCGTACCCCGCCTGCTCGAGTACGGTGACGGCTAGCCTCAAGTTCCTCGGGTCGTCGTCCACCACCAGGATCTTCGCCATCGCTTGTCCTCTCTAGTCCGCGGCGCGCTTGGGCAGCGCGCGGCGCAGCTCAGCGAGCAGTTCGCCGCGGCTGAAGTTCGATTTCATGACGATCGCGCTCACTGCGCCGTTAAGGTGCGCGTGCTCCTCGGCGGTGAGGTCCTTCGCGCTAAGCACCAGGATCGGGATGCGCGCGGTTTGTTCGGAATCGCGCAGCGCGTGCACGACCTCAAAGCCGCTCACCTCCGGCATCATCAGGTCGAGGATCACCAAGTCCGGCTGCACCCGGCGCGCCACCTCGATCGCTTCGGCGCCGCCATAGGCGCGCAGCACGCGATAGCCCTCGGCCTCGAGCGCCGTCGCCAGCAGCTCCACCGCCTTCACGTTGTCCTCCACCACCAGCACGCGCGCCGGCGTGCCATTGGACCGCACGTCAACCAGTCCGGCGAGCGCCGCGATAAGTTCCGCGCGCACAAAGGGCTTTTGCAGCACGCGCCGGGCGCCGAGCGCAATGCCTCGGCCCAGGTCCTGCGATACGCTGATGATCACCACCGGCGTATCGGCAAGCTGCGGATCGGCTTTTAAACGGCGCAGGAACTCCCAGCCGTCCATCGCGGGCAGGAAGATGTCCAGCGTGATGAGTCGCGGACGGCGCTTGGCGGCGCGCACCAGCCCTTCCTCGGCGGTGGCCGCGCGCATCACTTCGAACCCCTCGGCGCGCAACTGCCCTGCGATCAGCTCGGCCACCGCGTCATCGTCCTCGATCACCAGCGCAAGCGGCACTGCGGGCGCCGCCGAGGCCATCGCCTCGGGCGTGGAGGGGGCCGTGCCCTCGGGCGCCGTTCGGCCCTCTTGGGCGGCAGGCGCGGCCGCACGGTAGGGCAGCCACACCGAGAAGCGGCTCCCGGCCCCGGGGCGGCTCGCGACACCCACCGTCCCGCCGTGCAGCTCGGCCAGCCGCCGCACCAGCGAAAGCCCCAGCCCGGTGCCGGCATGGCGCCGGGCGGCGGAGCTATCGGCCTGCGTGAACGGCTCGAACAGCTTCGGCAGATGCTCCTCGGCAATGCCCACGCCGGAGTCCTCGAC
>JAJZUN010000398.1 GCA_021848555.1 Pseudomonadota bacterium
ACGCGTGCCCAAGGCCGGCGCATTTCAACTGCACGCCGCCGAGTTCTCCGCCATCCGCGCCACCGACAGCGGCCCGGCGATGCCCGTTCGCGTCCTCGCCAGCCCGGACACGCCGATACCGGAAGTGCAGTTGTTGTCGAACGGCAGATACCACGTGATGGTCACCAACGCGGGCGGCGGCTACAGCCGCTGGAAAGACCTCGCCGTCACCCGCTGGCGCGAAGACGCGACCCGCGACAACTGGGGCGCGTTCTGCTACATCCGCGACGTGGCGAGCGGAACTTTCTGGTCGAACACCCACCAGCCGACGCTCAGGCACGCGGAAACCTACGCCGCGATATTCTCCGAGGGCCGGGCGGAATTCCGCCGCCGGGATCTCGACTACGATACGCATACCGAGATCGTGGTTTCGCCGGAAGACGACATCGAGCTGCGCCGGGTGCGCATCAGCAACCGCGGGCGCACGCGCCGCACGATCGAGGTCACCAGCTACGCCGAAGTGGTGCTCGCCGCCCCCGCCGCGGACGCCCTGCATCCGGCGTTCAGCAATCTGTTCGTCCAGACCGAGATCGTCCACGAGCGCCAGGCCATCCTGTGCACGCGCCGGCCACGCTCGCCGGACGAGGAGTCGCCGTGGATGTTCCACCTGATGACGGTGCGCGGCGCCGATACCGGCGAGGTCTCGTACGAAACAGACCGCATGCGCTTCATCGGCCGCGGACGCACTGCCGCCGCACCGCAGGCGCTGGCCGACGCCGCTGCGCTCTCCGGGAGCGCGGGCTCGGTGCTCGACCCGGTGGTCGCAATCCGCTATTCGATCACCCTCGAGCCGGAGCAGGCGGCGACCATAGACATGGTGACCGGCATCGGCGCCACGCGCGAAGCCGCCCTGAACCTGACGGCAAAATACCAGGACCGGCAGCTTGCGGACCGGGTGTTCGACCTCGCCTGGACCCATGGCCAGGTGGTGCTGCGGCAGATCAACGGCAGCGAAGCGGATGCGCAGCTCTACGCGCGCCTTGCGGGCTCCGTGATCTACGCCAACTCCAGTCTGCGCGCCGACACCGGCGTGCTGACCAGGAATCGCCGCGGACAATCCGGCCTCTGGGGCTATGCCATTTCCGGCGACCTGCCGATCGTGCTGCTGCAAATCGGCGACCTCGCGAATATCGATTTGCTGCGCCAACTGGTGCAAGCTCACGCCTACTGGCGCCTGAAGGGGCTCAGCGTGGATCTGGTGATCTGGAACGAAGACCGCGCCGGATACCGGCAGTCGCTGCAGGAGCAGATCATGGGGCTGATCGCCGCCGGCGTCGAAGCCCACGTCATCGACCGGCCCGGCGGCATTTTCGTGCGACCGGCGGAACAGATTTCGGACGAAGATCGGGTTCTGGTCCAGTCGGTCGCACGCGCCATCATCAGCGACCGGCGCGGAACCCTGGACGAGCAGATCAACCGGCGCGCATTGATCGACGCGCGCCCGCCGCATCTGAACCTGCCGCGCCTCAAGCCGGGCCGGGCCCAGCGCGCCGAGCCCGCGGCGGCGGCCGCGCCGCCGCGCCGCGATCTGCTTTTTTGCAACGGACTAGGCGGCTTCACACCCGACGGTACGGAATATGTGATCACGCTCGAGCCCGGGCAGACGACGCCGGCACCCTGGGTGAACGTGCTGGCAAACGCGCATTTCGGAACCGTCGTCTCCGAGAGCGGCGCGGCCTACACCTGGAGCGACAATGCCCACGAATTCCGCCTCAGCCCCTGGGGCAATGACCCGGTGAGCGACGCCGGCGGCGAGGCGTTCTACCTGCGCGACGAAGAAAGCGGCCGCTACTGGTCGCCGACCCCCCTGCCCAGCCGCGGCGCCACGCCCTACGTCATCCGCCACGGCTTCGGCTACAGCAGTTTCGAACACGCGGAAGACGGCATCCGCTCCGAACTCACGGTGTTCGTCGCCCTGGACGCCGCAGTCAAATTCTCGGTATTGAAACTGCGCAACGATTCGGGCCGTGCGCGCCGGCTGTCCGCCACCGGCTACGTCGAGTGGGTGCTGGGCGACCTGCGGCCCAAGTCGGGCATGCACGTGATTACCGAAATCGACCCGGCGAGCGGCGCGTTTTACGCGCGCAACGCCTACAACACCGAGTTCGCCGACCGCATTGCGTTTTTCGACGTCGATGATGCGGCCAGAACCTATAGCGGCGACCGCGCCGAGTTCATCGGGCGCAACGGCACGCTCGCGCACCCGGCGGCCATGACCCGCACGCAACTTTCCAACAGGGCAGGCGCCGCTCTGGATCCCTGCGCCGCCATCCAGGTTGCATTCGAACTGGCCGACGGGGAAGAGCGTCAGATCAACTTCAGGCTAGGCGTGGCCGGAAGAAGGGGCACCGACGAGGCAAGCAAGCTGGTACGGCGCTTTCGCGGATCCCTCGCTGCACGCAATGGCCTCGAAGCGGTGCGCGAATACTGGAAGCGCACGCTGGGCGCAGTACAGGTGGAAACGCCTGATCCATCCCTCAACCTACTGGCCAACGGCTGGCTGGTCTACCAGACCCTGGCCTGCCGCCTGTGGGGACGCAGCGGCTACTACCAGTCCGGCGGTGCGTTCGGTTTCCGCGATCAGCTGCAGGACGTGATGGCGCTGGTCCATGCCGAGCCCGCGCTCGCGCGCGAACATCTGCTGCGCTGCGCGGCGCATCAGTTCGGCGAAGGCGATGTCCAGCATTGGTGGCATGCCACTTCCGGCCGCGGCGTGCGCACCCACTGTTCGGACGACTACCTGTGGCTGGCGCTGGCCGCATGCCGCTATGTCGCGACCACCGGCGACACCGGCGTGCTGGATGAACCCCTGCCCTTCCTCGTCGGGCGCGCGGTGAACCCGGAAGAGGATTCGTATTACGACCTGCCCGGCCGCTCGGAAGAATCCGCCACGCTGTATCAACACTGCGTGCGCGCCGTCCTGAAGGGTCTCAGCTTCGGCGTGCATGGCCTGCCGCTCATCGGCTCCGGCGACTGGAACGACGGCATGAACGCGGTGGGTCACCAGGGCAAAGGCGAAAGCGTGTGGCTGGCTTTCTTCCTGTACGACGTGCTGACGCGCTTCGGCGAACTGGCGCGCTTGCGCAAGGACACGCCCGTCGCCGATCAGTGTCAGAAGGCGGCGGTGGAATTGCGCCGGAATATCGAGAGCAAGGGCTGGGACGGCGGTTGGTACCTGCGCGCCTATTTCGACGACGGCACGCCGCTGGGATCGGCGCAGAACGCCGAATGCCAAATCGATGCCCTGCCGCAAAGCTGGGCCGTACTCTCGGGCGCGGGGGATCCCGAACGCGCGCGCGCGGCGATGGCAGCGGTGGACCGGCGCCTGGTGCGGCGCGACCACGCCCTGATCCAGGTGCTGGACCCGGCGTTCGACAAGTCCGCGTTGAACCCCGGCTATATCAAGGGCTATGTGCCGGGCGTGCGCGAGAACGGCGGCCAGTACACGCACGCGGCAATCTGGACCGCGATGGCCTTTGCCGCCCTGGGCGACGGTCAGCGCGCATGGGAACTGTTCGACATGATCAACCCGGTGAAGCATGCGAATTCGGCGGCGGCGATCGCCACCTATAAAGTGGAACCTTACGTGGTCGCGGCCGATGTCTATGGGGTCGCACCGCACACCGGCCGCGGCGGCTGGACCTGGTACACGGGATCTGCCGGCTGGCTGTACCGGCTGATCCTGGAATCGCTGCTGGGGCTCGCGCTTGAGGCCGACAAGCTGCGCTTTGCGCCCTGTCTTCCTGCGGACTGGACAGCGTTCAAGCTGCATTACCGCTACCGCGAAACGATGTACCACATCAGCGTTGTGCAAGTACAGGCCGCGGACGACAAGGTCCGCGTGACGCTTGACGGCATCGAGCAGCACGACGGGGCGGTTACGCTGGTCGACGATCGGGCGGAGCATGCCGTCGAGGTAAGAATTCGCCCGGTGCGAGCCTGAGGCAGGATCGCGTATCACGCTACT
>JAJZUN010000399.1 GCA_021848555.1 Pseudomonadota bacterium
GCCGCTAAACTCGCTTCGCTCGGACAGAAACGACCGCTCGCCGATCGCGGCCGTCACCGAACCGGCCGAAATGGAGAGGGCGAGCATGGAGGTGTCGCGGACCTGGAACGCATCGCGAGCGCCGGCGAGAAGCATCCGGCAGTGCTCTGCGTCGCTTCCCACCGAACCCGGCGACGACAATGGAACGATGTCGAAAGTTCGCGCCCAAAAGGATTAGCCGAACCGGGTAATTTGAAAACGCGCGCCGATCGGGACAATACCTCGACACAAGTTCCTACAGTGGACGATCGAAGGAGGAGACCATGATGACCGACGATCTCGCGGAACTGGTTCCCTTCGTCGGCGCCGTGCGGCGCAACTGCCACATCACGGATGCGCGCCATGCCCGCGAGATGACGATGTGCAACTACCTGCTCGAGATGCGCGAGTTCTACCGCTGGGAGCACGGGCTGCCCTTCGGCGCCGAGATGCGCCGCACGAACGTCGGCGCCTGGCTGGCGGCGCGCGAGGCGCTGTGGGAGGAGTTGGCCGACGAGGACTTCGGCGAGCTGCCTTTCGGCGCGGCGCGCTACGATGCGTTCGCAATCGAGGCGGTGAATCTCGAACTGGTGCCCTACGGACTCTATTACGGCGCCGGCATCGGCCGCTTCGGCAAGCCGCATTTCTTTCTCGCGCGGCTGCACGCCGAATCGATGCGCGACGGCGTGCGCGTGCTGGTCTGCGACCGCGAGTACGCGCGCGACATGTCGACGGTCCCGGCGGCGCTGCAGCGAAACACCGTGGTGGTGCGGCGCGAGGCGCTGCGCCGCTGGCTGTGGGAGCGCGCCGAGGCCTGGGAAATGAAGCGTCACGCCGGGTCGCTGCAGGATGCGCTCGACGCCTATGGTTTCGTCTCCGATGCCGCGGGCGCGATCGAGCGCATGATGGCGGACGCCACCGAGACGCTCGTGCTGCACGAACTGGGCGAACATGCCGCCGGCGTCCAGCTCGGCTCGGCCTGGGAGGAGATGCTCGCCGCGTGCCGCAGCAAGCGCGCCGAGCTGCTGGCTCGCGCGGTGCGCGACAATCTCGCCGATTGCCTGTCCACGCTGCCGGCCCTGCTGTCGTGCGACGCGCGCGATGCGCTGCAGCTGTGGTTCTCCAATTTCAGCGGCATGCGGCTCGCGCTGTTCCCGCGGCTGCTGGCGGCTTACGCGATCTGGCATCGCAGCGGCGATGCCGGCGCGCTGGACGTCGCCATCGAACAGGGGCGCGGCCACTGGCGCGAAGTGGCCGGCCGCATGCTCGACGTCTTCGCACAGCGCGGGTCGGAGGCCACCGCGGAATTCGAGCGCATGAGCAGCCAGTCCGAGGAGATCGCGCTCGCCTGACGCCCCGTCCAGTCGTCGGGTAGACCTGGGTAGTTGCCCACCCAGGCCCCCCACAGATCCGGACGTGCGCGATTGACGCATCCGGCTCCTCGTCTCACGGGTTCGCTGCGAGGCGGTAGATCGAGCGTTTCATGTGCGGCGGCGGTAGCGGGTAACGCTTCAGCAGGCGATTGAAGGTCGGCCAGTCCAACGTGGCCTTTTGGGAGCGCCGACTGAGCCACTTGTGCCACAGCCGCCCCACCTCATTACGGAACCGACCGAGGCTCGCCGAGTTTCCGACGACCCCATAGTACGCGTAATGCCCCTTCAACTTCTGCGTCAGCGCCGTGCACTGCTCGCCTACCGACTGATGCCGATTGGTCTGGCACCATGCCTTGATCCGCTGCAACGCCTTGGTGAAACGACCTTTGGCTGTTTTCTGCTTCACCACCCATCGCCCCTGCCTCGACTTCGCCCAGTAGTGAGTAAAGCCCAGAAAGTCGAAACTGCCTGCTTCCTCGCCAGGGCCAGACTGGCCCCGCGGCGGTCGGAAATACAACAGCCTCGTTTTGGCCGGGTGGAGCGTCAACTCGTGTTTGCCGAATCGCTTCGGCAGCACGGACATGACGCGGCGCGCATCCCGTTCATTGCTGAACCCCATCACAAAGTCATCCGCATAGCGAACCAGAAAGGCTTGTCCCTGAAGCAGGGGCATAACTTCCCGATCAAACCACACGTCCAGCACTTCGTGAAGGTAGATGTTCGCCAGCAGCGGCGACACCACACCGCCCTGTGGAGTTCCAGATTCAGGATGCGTGAGCACGCCTTCCTCCATTACCCCAGCCTTCAGCCATTTCCCAATCAGGCGTTCGATTACGCCATCCCGCATCCGTTTGGCCAGAATGTTCCGCAGGCGGTCATGGCTCAGGCTATCAAAGAACTTCCTGATGTCCACATCCAATACCCATCCGCCACCCATCAGCGTTAGCCGTGACTGGATTTCTGCCAGCGCTTGGTGCGCCGATCGTCCCGGTCGGAAACCATACGAGCAGCTCAGAAAGTCGTGCTCATATAAAGGCTCCAGCACCATGACGACCGCCCTCTGAAGCACTTTGTCCTCAAAGGTCGGTATCCCAAGCGGACGCTCTGTGCCGTCTTCCTTGGGGATATACACCCGTCGCACCGGTGGCGCGCAATAACGGTCGCCAGACTTGGCCCGATCCAGCAGCGAGCGGAGGTTGCCCTCCAAACACTCTGCATAGTGTTCGGCCGTCTGTCCGTCGACACCTACCGCCCCATCCTTCCGGGTGCGCCGATAGGCTTCCGTCATCCAGTCCAAGTCCATGTGATGAGACAGCGAGGTCAGCACTTTCCCCGGTAACTTCCCGGCCAACTCCGCTATCCGCTGTTGTTTCGTTGAGATGCTTATGGAATCCAATGCTTCCGACATCTTTCCCTCCAACGGTTCCATGTTCCGGCGGCGCCTTCGCTCCAACGGGTCCATCGGATCAGTTCCCCGCCTTCATCGCTACTACTCGCCGCTCCGACTCCCTGCTACCCCTCCCGCCGCACTTCGTTTCCTTCGCTCGGCGGTACCGCCCGTGTGCCTTTCGTTCGCTCCCGCCGCAGGTGGCACCCCTCGCGTCAGGCCTGGGCTGTTTAACGTGAGCGCCCCATCACGTTCTCGGGCGGGGGCAACAGGGCCTCCCAGGTTCCTGGTGTCCCCCAATTCCACCGTGCCCCGCTCTCTGACTCCGGTGAGACCTCCACGCCAGGCCATTACGACGCTTCGGTTCCGCCTTCTGCTTTACCCACGGCATCGGCTCTCACAACTAATGCCTTTCGGAGCTCAATCACGCAGCCCACTGGCTTCCTGTGTACGCTTCGCAGCCTGGGTTACCCCAGCACCACGCAACACTCGGTTCCGGCCGCTGGCCAGCTTTACCGGACGGGCTTTTACCCGCAGGGGACAAACGTAAGGTTTCCGTCTGTGCTACATACTTCCTCCTTACCCAGGCTTGGCCTGGCGCACGGGCAATCGCATTTACTCCAGCGGAGAGTGCCGAGCATCTCGTCGAGACCAACCATCTTCGAGAAAATCACGTTGGATCAACTGGTTGCCAACCATACTGCACGCCCCAGAGATGCCAGCCCGCAACCAACTGATTCTGTTGTGAAATCTACTGAACAGGAGTGATTCCTGCATCATCACGAGGATGTCGGGTTCGAGTAAGGACGCATTCTCAAGGTTTCCCCGATGCTTTCGTCAATTCCACAATGGCTATATTGTTCGAAACGAAGGATCGGTTCAGCTGCCTGGCTTGGCAGACTGGAGCAGCGCTGCGATCCAGCTCTTCTGCCTGGCGGCGCGCCGCATCCCCGTCATGTGCGCGCGGATCTTCTCGCGCACTTCCGTGAGCGGCAGGTGCGCTTCCGGATGGACGGCGTCGCAGAGCAGGATGTGGAAGCCCAGCGGCGATTCGACGACGGCGGAGAGTTGGCGGGGCCGCAGCGCGAAGGCCGCGGTTTCGAGTTCGGCGTAGAGCTTGCCGCGCGGAATCTTGCCGAGCAGGCCGCCGTTCATCGCCGTGGGGCATTCCGAATGCTTGAGCGCCTGGTCGGCGAAGCGGCGCGGGTCCTTCAGCAGGCGTTC
>JAJZUN010000400.1 GCA_021848555.1 Pseudomonadota bacterium
CCATTTTCGGGATGCCGGCCAGCCCGGTTACGGATGATGCGGAAAATGCGCTGTATGGCGCATCCAAGCACTCCGTTACTCGTGTACGCGCCACCACGATTTTCCCGGCCATTCGGACCGGCTGCTCTTCACGGAATACCCCGATTTCCTGCCATACATCGGCATACTCGCGGATCTCGGCATCCACATCACCCGTCAGCAGGATATCGACAGGCGCTGCTAGCTTTTCGATGCGCTTGCTGTCCTTGAACAATCGCGCGCTGACTTCGCGGATCGGCTCGTCAACCGTTCTGTTTTCACGGGCGGCGGTCATGAAACGGATGATGCGGGCAGCATCGATCCAGTCCTGGGAGTCCTCCGGGCCAAAGGTGCGGACCTTCTTCAGGCTGGCCCAGCGAGCCAACACGTCGTTCAGAACCGGAAAATCCGGCAGCAGAGGGGCGAATTGCGTGGCCGCCTTTTCAAGGCGGATCGCGGCGGTCTCCACGCCAAGCAGTTTCGCCAGCGCATCGAGGTCGAGCAATTCGACGCGCTGGATGAATCCTTCCTCGCCAAAGCCTTTTTCCCAAGTGAGGGCCACGGCGCCTTCGGCTCTCGCCGCCTTCATCGCCGCCTCGAATGCCTCCTTGTCGGCCAGCGAGCGCGTGGCCTGGTAGTCGGCCAGTTGCGATCGGGTCAGCGCCGGCCGCGTCGAGCGGACACCCGCTGTCGCCCGATTTCCGGCTTCCAGCAGCTTCGTAAGGGCGTTGCGGGCCTTCGTGTCCATGTGACGACTACACCGGCTGGGCGGCAGTCGTTCCCGCCCCACGCATGCGATTGACCTCCTGCTCGATGAGTTCGGGGTATGTGTCCAGGTCGTCCGACATGAACATTTCCCGCGTTTCTTCCGTGACATCGTGGCCGTTAATGAGGATCACATTGCGCACAGGGTCTTTCGCGATGTCGTAGTAGCGGTGCAGGTAGGCAGTGAGCACGCCGAGGTTCTCGCCAGGGCTGGCCATGAGCACCTGCAGTCCCAGATCCTGCAGATAGCGCATGGTGGCGGTGATGTTTGTCGGATCCATCTTGTTAAAGGCTTCGTCCAGCAGGATCAGCCTGATGCCATCGCGGTTGCCGCGGTCGAGGCGATAGGCCGATGCCAGAGCGGCGCCGGCGATCACGTACAGCGGCGCGCGGTGCTCGCCGCCGGATCCCGGCCCGAGGCGCTTGCTCAGTTGGCCAACGACCTTGGGTTTGGCCGTCAGCGGGTCATCCCGAATAATCTCGACGTCGAATTCGTAGAACTCCCGGTAGTCGTCCAGCGGGCTTTTGATGCTTCCGGCCCCCGGCGCAATTTTGTCTTCCAGCAGCTCCTTGAACTGGGCGGGGATCTCGCCGGCCCCGCCGAGCAGGTCTTCCTGCGGCCCGAACGATGCGATGTTCTTGACGAACTCGAGCAGTTGCTTGAAGTGGGGGCGGATGGTGCGCTTGAACTGATACCGTTCGCCGTTGGTGAAGGCCGGGCACTCCTTCAATACCCCATTCAATTGGTTCATGGTCAGGTCCAGCGCCTCGATGTTCTGGTTCAGCGCCAGGGCAACGTCGTTCCTGAACGTCTCCTGCGAAACCTTGTAGGCGTTCTCCATCTGCTCCTTGTAGTGGAGCAGTTCGGTGTCCCGCAGACGCTTGAGGATGTCGGCTATCCAGGCCTGCCCCTTACGCCAATCTCCCAGGACTTGCTCGCCAGCCTGCTCCCGATATTTGGATAAGAATTCACCCAGCAGACGGCTCCCCGTGGTGACTTCGTGCTCGACCTTCTTGAGAGCTTCAGTTTCTTTTGTTTTGCAGTAGGCCGCCATGCCTTCGTAGTTCTCGTCGTGCTTCTCCAGAACGACATCCCAGTGGGACGACGCGTAATCGGCGTCGTACTCCGGATCCTTTCGGGCTTCCTCGGCGGCCTCGCTGGCAACCGTGAGCCTGGCAGAGGCTGTGTCAACGTTCTTCTGGCGCTCGCCACATGCGTTTTCGGCAACGCCCCGCCTGCCGTTTGCGTCAGTGACGTCAGCACTCAGTTGTCTGGCCTTTTTTGACCACTCCTTCTCCTTCTCACCGAGTTCCACGTACTCCTTGTCGGCTGCACCCTGCAGCTTGCCCTGGAGCGCGGACGCGGTGACTTCGGCCGATTCCGCTTCGTCCCAGAAGCGCTTCAGGTACATCTGGACCTGATCTTCCTGCGGAATGTTGCGCAACACCGTGGCAAGCGCTTCGAGCCTCTGCTTCTGGGCCGTGAGCTTCGACACCGCCGTTGTGCAGGCGGCGAGCCGCGCTTTGGCTGCTTCAAGGTGCTGGCCGCCGCCGTCGCGCCCGATGCGAAGATCTCCCTCCCTGACGGGCTTCAGGCGTTCGATGGTGCCTTTGCCGACCAGCATTCCGTCCTGCGTCAGGGTGCGTTTGCCACGCTCCATGGCCTGAGCGGTAGTCGTGGCGCACACCATGTCCCCAAACAGCCCTCGTAGGTAGGCCACGGCCGCCGGGTCAGTGCCTTCAATCAGTTCGGCGACGGAACCGTCTTCTGGATGTCGGCCGACCTGCTGCCGGCTTTCCATGACGATCTTGGCGCCGTAGACGGCGCGCTTTTCCGGCAGGCCTCGATAGACCTCGAATGCCCGCCGCTCTTCGTGTTCCGACACGAGCAGCGCCTGCAGGTTGCTTGCCAGGTAGGCCTCGATTGCCGGCTGCCATTCCTTCTTCGTGATTCGGACGACATCGCACACCGCCACCGGATTGATGCCTTCGTCCCGCAGCTCCCGCATTAGGGTTTCGACGTTCGGGCTGAGCGGCATCTTCCCTTGACTGACCCGTTCGAGTGATTCTTTGGCGAGATCGAGGTCAACGTTGGCTGTTTTCAGTTGACCCGTCAGCGTGCTGGTGATTTCGGTCAGTGCCTGCATGGCTTTTTGCGCTGCCTGAACCGCAGTTCCAAGGTGCGCTTCGATTTCAGCCCAGTTGGCTTGATCGAAGTGTTCGAGCAAGGCTGCCAGCTTCTGCGATTCATTGAGCAGGGTGCGCGTGGCATCCTCCTCCAGCACGCCGGCGTCCGCCGCTTTTTTCAGGAGCATACGGAATTGGGACAGCTGGTCGAAGATGTCCCTTGTGTTGCGCGCCGCCCTGTCGCGATGCTCGCTGATCTGGCCTTCCAGACCGGCGTAATCGGCATGCGAGCCATGCTGTTCGCGTAGCCCCCGGTAATGCGCCGCTTTTTTGTCGGCTGCTTCCTGATCTTCCTTCAAGCCACGGAAGGCCTTGTCAGCAGCCTCAAACGTCGCAAGGGCGTCGTTCAGGTCACTCTGGCATTGCTCGTGAACCTGGTTGGCATGTTCGCGCGCCGCGTCCAGGCCCAGCGCCTTCCAGGTGACGGCTCTTCTCGAGGCCTTGGCTGCATTGTCGAAGGCGTCGTGGACCGCGGTGCCGTCGACGATCTTCTGCTCGACATGGGCCACCATCTCGGCCAGGCGCCGGAAGGAATCGGTGACATCCTTGAACTTCTTGATGTTCGTCGGCCGGGATTCAAGCACGTCGTTGCGCACGATCTCGTCCACGGTCTTGTCGAAGCGCATCCGCAGCGCGAAACGGAACGCGCGGATAAATGCCTCGTACGACGGCGCACCGCCCGATCCGCGCAATTCGAGCAGGCAAGCGCGAATGTAGCGATCGGCCTCCTGGAACACGCATTCCTCGCCGGAAACTTTGGATCGCTGCAGCAGCTGCTGCTTGAAGGCGGCCCATTCCCGCGGCTTTTCCTTGCCGTCGACCGTCTCAAGGTGATCACCCAGGGTCAGCTCGACGTCCGGCAGCAGATAGCGGCCCAGCACATCGTGCTGCTCGCGGTCCTTGGAGGCATAGATGCACACGCCCATGGAGACGGGCTTGTTGGTTTCCGAGTCGCGCCAGACGAGGGTGATATAGGTGTTCGAGTTCGGCCGCACCCGGTCATCCGGCATGCAGCCGTACTGGCC
>JAJZUN010000401.1 GCA_021848555.1 Pseudomonadota bacterium
CGCTTTGAACGTGTCGGATGGCACCAGCACGCGCCCCTTGAGCGCCTGGAGTTCTTGCCCTTGGAACAGCGGGCCGGTTACCACGAACACGCTGCCGTCCCGCAGGGCCAGGTCACGCACGGCACTCTCGATGCCTTCCCACACGCCCCGGTTCAGCTTCGGCGCCTGCGGCACCATGTTCGCTAAGCTGAAGCTCTCCGCCTGGGACGCCTCATCCGGCATATCCCCGCTCGGCGACATGTGCCCGCGATCATATCCCGACCGGGAATAATCCGACAATTCGGCACGCCATTCGGCCGGCAACCGTTCCTCGGGATGGAACATGTTCACCCGCCCGACTTCACGGGCAGCCTCGATGCGGTCCGCCGTCAGATGCTCGGCGGAGTAGAGGGGTGTCCGTGTGATCCCGGAATACAGAACGGCGAAGGCACGGAAACACAGCGGCTCGGTCCGTTGCGCGAGGCGCGGATTGGTCAGTGCCGGGGCAGTCTCGCCCGCGAACTGGTCCGCGCATCCAGCCGCAGCCGGGCTTGCAACGGCAGATGCAAATACCGCCGCCGCGATGGTCAGCATGACGGCAACGGCACGGAAATTTCGGAGCATCAATCCCCTCAAAATGCGATGTGGCCGGATTGGACGCCAGGGTTTTTTATCTGTCGTTTGCCGGGGCGGACAACCAAGGCCCCAGCAGCCGCTTGACCCGCTCAATTTCGTCTAGGACATGAAACACAGGTGCTTGGCGGTCGCGAAGGAATTCCTCGACTTGCACGCTGACTTCGGCCCAGGTAGCGCCCCGGCGCCGCAAGTTGCCAAGCCATACATACGCCCGCTCTTGGGTGTTTGGGCTGGCGGCGAAAAGCAGGTCGTCGCTACCGAAGCAGCCGGGCAATTCAGTGTCGTAAGTCATCAAAGACAGGTTCCGCGCTTCAGCCTTTGCACGATGGTCTGCCATAGCGGCGCGCGCCGATGGAAGCGCGGACCTACCGCCGGCCGGGTTGGTCAGCCATTATGATCGGTCGGCCCTGCCCGCAGGCGACCATCGGCGAGGAAGCCGGGACCGCGCCGCTGCAATCTCCTGCCCCAACGTCTCAAGCATGATCGGCGGCAGCGTCACACTAATCCGCTCCCCCCGCGTGCCCAGGAAGGTCAAAATCGCGGCGGTATCACTAGTCGCGAGCGAGCAAAGCTCAGCCTCGATGTCACAGATCACCGCACCTGCCGGGTCGTCATCGCTCACAGGGAATGACCTATTGCAGGGATTCGTTGGCCAGCCGTTCGGTGCGCCACAGTTCGTCTATCGCGTCGAACACCCGCAACCATATAGCAGCGCCGGCCTCATCGCCCTGCGCCTTCAACTCCGAGGCGCGGACCATAGCATCATACTGCGCTCGCAAGCCGCGTTGATCGATCAGCAGCTTGGCAGTGCGCCAGATATCGATTTCTTCCACCGGATCGCTCCTGGCCGTTGCCCTGGCTGTTAGCAGGGCGATACCTGGCCTCGCGCGTCAAGCCTTTCCGATCTGCCGGTCCCGGTAGCCGCATTCCCGGATTTGGCGGCGCTTCAGCCGATAGGTGAAGTGTTCCGGCGGGCGGACGGTGCGGGTCCAGCCGCGCACGCAGATGGTGGCCTGGATGTTGGCTTGCGTGACGGCAGGGTTGATCGCGCCCGGGGGGGGCAGCGTCGGAGCGGGGAGAGATGATCGGGCCAGGGCTGGCAACGGGGAGCAGGTGAGGGCGATGGCAAGGAGACGAGGGACGGAACTTGCGCGCATGTCTCATTAATCGGGGCATCATCCCCTCTGCTGCAAGCGGAAATAGCCGCCAGCGCTGCGGCCGATCCGGGGATCGGTAGAATTGAAAGTTTCTGTCCCTGATGGCAAGGTAGGCCGGCGCCGCCCCAACGCAATCAATGCCGAGGCGGCGTGGTGCGGTCAGGAAAAGGACTTGGTGCATTCCGGAAAGACGCTAAACAAATTACTCGATTTTGGCAACAAAATCTCGAATATTAGGCTGCTGACGATCCAGTTGGGACTGATTGACGTGGGCGCTCTTGCCCGCAAATGTCTTCGTCCCCGCAGTCAGTTTGCACATCGGTATTCCCAATGCACCCGAAACAACCGACGCCGTGTTTGCGTCGTTAATCTGCTCTTCGAACATTGCACGAAAGGTCTGTCGAGAGGTTGGAGCCGAACTACCTCCGGGGTGAACTGCAAAAACTCCTGGGTTTCCCTGATATACTCTGTAAACTTCGGTGAATATTTCCAGAACCACGTTTCGGAATGCGCTTGCGGAGCTATTGTTCATTTGTGTCAAACGATTTCCCACATAGGAATATATGCGCGGAAGAGCCATTCTGTATTGTTGAGTATTTCGGAAGAACTGTGATTGCGGCTGCCCCGTTCTGCGCTGCACCCCATAAACTAGGGCCAAAACGGACCTCACCGCTCGCTTAGATGAGCCGTCAGCGGAGAAAGGAATAATGAGGCGATCTGCCGCTGAAATCGCTAGCTCCGTGTAAATTGTGAAGCTAGGGTTGCAGTCGAGGAAGACTGAAATATCGTCTTGGTTCCACGAACGTCGAACGTCGTCGATTAGATTGCGAATCCATGTATGGACGATCTGCCACGCATTACTAGGGCCAGCAGCACAGGCTAATTGAATCCTCGCCGCCTGCATCTCAAGCTCTTCGTCCCCGCAAACTAGATAGAGGTTATTAGGAACGTTCGCGTTGATCGAACGGACGTGCGTTAGATAGCTCGCGCCCGAATGAGTATCGACGTAGGGGCTGACGATGCGATCAGCAATATAGCCGGAGATGGTTTGCGGCGGCGTCATTCCCGCAAGCTTTTCGATCGCGGCTTCTCCCGCATCAATGCCGCCAAGCAACATGCTTGATGAATTTGCTTGCGGACAAAGGTCGATGACGAGTACATTTTGATCGCGGTGGGTGCGGGCGTACTCCGCAGCGACCTGGAACGTCAGGTAACTCTTACCGACTCCGCCCTTGTTATTCCACAGTGCATAGACCGCCATGTCGCGCGCTCCGTCCAAGTTTGCCCCAGTATGTCAGGGCCGGAGCTTGTAGAGGTAAAGTTTGTTGCGGGAAAGCGGGGGGGCCACTTGCTATGCCGCCCGCTTCGAATATGAAGGCCACACGTAGACACCCCGATCTTCCAGTGAGGCGGCGGTGGACATCGGGCGGAGGCGCCCGTTCGGCTGCTGCCGGTTGCGTCCCTCCACGCTATCTCGCGTAGAAGGCCAGATACCGACCGCTGACGTGGTGGTGCTGACCTCACTCAAACGGCTCGGTGCAGCGACCCAGCTCCGCCCGTCCTACTCCATTCTCGCCAACAAATTCCGCACCGTCGAATTATGCCACTCCCCCCCGCGCGCCGTCCGAACGCCACGCGCGTTCAACGCCTCGGCAATGGCGCGGGCCGTCGTGATCCCAGCCGCCTGTAGCTGGCGCACGACCGGCAGCACGTTCGCCGCGAAGGCATCCGCCGCTTCCCGGTTCGCTGCCGCTCCTTTCACCTGAGCGGCCGGCAGGTTCGTCCGGTTGCCCAGCGCCGCCCCCTCAGCCTTCTTGCGGGCGAGCGCGGCGCGGGTGCGGTCAGCGATCAGGCTCCGTTCCTTCTCCGCCAGCGCGGCATAGATGTGCAGCATGAACGGGTCCGCGTCGGCGCCCAACTCGGCGACGATGAACGGCACCCGCTGCGCCATCAGCCCCGAGATGAACGCCACGTCGCGGGACAGGCGATCCAGCTTCGCCACCACCACGGCAGCCTTCGCCTTGCGGGCCTGCGCCAGCGCCTCGCGCAGCACGGGGCGGCGGTCCAGGGCATCGGACCCCTTGCCCGTCTCCACCTCGGTATGCTCGGCCAGCACCTCCAGCCCCTCGGCCTCGGCGAAGCGCCGCACCGCCTCCCGCTGCGCCTCGATGCCCAGCCCGGACTTGCCCTGCTTGTCCGTTGAGACGCGGAAGTAGGCGACA
>JAJZUN010000402.1 GCA_021848555.1 Pseudomonadota bacterium
CGTGCTGGAGATAGATGACGAGGTCGAGCAGGATCACCGAAGCGACCAGCGTCGCCCAGTAGGGAAGTTGGTAGTGATGGAACAATCCCCAGTGGCCCGCCTCGGCGAAGACGGCCATGCCGACGCCGGCGGCGGGGAAGACCAGGCGAAGGACGAAGCTGTTCACAAATACGATGCCGAGGTTGTTGGCCCAGCGTATCGTCTTGGAGACGGACAAGCGCCGTTTCGGCGCGACCCACTCCCAGAGGGCCATGAGACCGAAGATGCCGAAAAAGCAGCCGAGGCGGATGGCCGTTTCGTATTTCGCTATTGACTGACTGATGTCCATACGCGGGGCCACTTCTCCGAACGGGGTGCTGAAATTGGGGCAAACTGGAAAGCCATTTGCCACGCGAGCAATATTAATCTAATATTCGTACAACTGTTGGAATAGTAGAGGTTACCCGGAAAATGTCAACGCCAAACATCAAGCATCAGCTTTTTGAGCAGTTCGCCCGCGTCGGCAAAGCCCTCGGCAGTCCGGTCAGATTGGATCTGCTCGAATGCCTGGGCCAAGGGCAGCGCAGCGTCGAAGCCCTGGCCGAGAAATGCGGACTACCGGTTTCGAATGCCTCGCACCACCTGCAGCAACTGCGTCATGCCGGACTGGTGAGCGCCGAGAAAGAAGGGCTCTACGTCCGTTACCGCTTGGCGGGAGATGAGGTTGTCGGCCTCCTGAATGCCTTGCGCAGCGTGGCCGAACAGAACATCGCGGAGGTGGAACAACTGGTCAGAACCTACCTGACCGTGAAGGACACGCTGGAGCCGGTTCCCGCCGGGGAGCTGCTGGACCGGGTACGCAAGGGGCTGGTCACCGTTCTCGATGTGCGTCCGCCCGACGAGTATGCGGCCGGCCATATCGCCGGCGCGGTGAACGTGCCCCTGGCTGAACTGGAGAAGTATCTCCACAAGCTCAAGCCGAAAAAGGAAGTCGTCGCGTACTGCCGGGGTCCGCACTGCGTCCTTTCCTACGACGCCGTAGCCAAGCTGCGCGCTCGCGGCATCAAGGCCCGGCGTCTGGAAGAAGGCTACCCGGAATGGAAGGCCGCGGGCCTGCCGGTAGAAGCCTGATCTTCACCACCGGGAATCGATATGCACGCGACCCTGCCCCTGCTTGAAATTACCGACTTCCCCCGCCTGCGGAGAGGACGCCTTGAGACGCTGCAGGTCAACCTGGGCTACCGCTGCAACCAGTCCTGCCTGCATTGCCACGTCGCCGCCGGCCCTGCCCGAAGCGAACAGATGTCGGAAGAAACGGTGGCAGACGTGCTCGCCGTGCTCGAAAGACGGGACATCGCCACCCTCGATCTGACCGGCGGGGCGCCCGAGCTCAATCCCCATTTCCGCGATATCGTGTGGAAGGCGCGGGCGCTGGGGGTGCGCGTCATCGATCGCTGCAACCTGACCATACTGGAGGAAGCGGATCAGGAGGATCTGGCGACCTTTCTGGCCGGCCATCAGGTCGAAATCGTTGCCTCTCTGCCCTGCTATCTTGAGGAGAATGTGGACCGCCAGCGCGGCAAAGGCGTGTTCGAAACCAGCATCCGGGCGCTGCGCCGGCTCAACGCGCTGGGTTACGGCCGCCGGGATTCCGGGCTGACGCTAAATCTCGTCTATAACCCGCAGGGGCCTGCGCTGCCCCCGCCGCAGGAGAAGCTTGAGGCCGACTACAACCGACACCTGGGCGAATGCTACGGCATATCCTTCAACCGTCTTTATACGCTGACCAACATGCCGATCCAGCGCTTCGGCAGCACGCTCGTCTCGAAGGGTCAGTTTCAGCAGTACATGGGGCTGCTGCGCGCCGCCCATCAGGACAGCAATCTGGATGGGGTCATGTGCCGCACGCTGGTCAGCGTCGACTGGCAGGGCTACCTCTACGACTGCGACTTCAATCAGATGCTGGGCATCCCCCTCACCGTGCCGGGCAGGGCGAAGGTCCATGTCTCGAAACTGGCCAGCTTCGATCTCGGGGGCAATCCCGTTGCCGTAGCCGACCACTGCTACGGCTGCACCGCGGGACAGGGCAGTAGCTGCGGCGGTGCGCTGGAAGCTAACGGGTATGGGGCGACCTGATGATCACGCAAACCTACTTCGGCATCGCCTTCTGGGGCTTCCTCGCTTTTTACGGCATCGCGATGTATGCGCTTGCGCCTTCGGCGCGCACGGTCGAGGGCTTCTTCCGCGGCCGCAACGCGAAGGGACAGCCGGCGTCGCAATGGATGCTCACCGCCAGCATCTTCATCGCCTGGATCTTCGCCAAATCGGTGACCAACGCCGCCAATCTCGGCGCCACCTACGGGGTGGTCGGCGGACTCGCCTATGCCGCCTACTGGCTCGCGATCCCGATCGCCGGTCTGGCCATCTACGATATACGCCGCAGCACCAAAGCATCGGGACTGGCCGCCTTCCTGGTCGGCAAGTACGGGCGGGGCGCCGCCCTATCCTTCGCGGGCGCGATCCTGATCCGGCTCTACAACGAGATCTGGAGCAACACCGAAGTCGTCGGCGGCTACTACGGCGCCCCGGGCAGCCCCGAGTTCATCGGCGCGGCGCTGCTGTTCACCGCCGCGGTACTGCTCTACACCCTCAAGGGCGGCCTGCGCAGCTCGATCTTCACCGACGTCATACACACGGCCATCTTCGTCGTGTTCCTCGGCATGGTGATGTTCTTCATCCTGCCGCGCCATGGCATCGGGGAACTGCTGGGCCAGGGCAGTTTCACGCTCGCCACCGGCGCCGACCTGCTGCTCGTGGCGCTGCTGCAAGTGCTCTCCTATCCCTTCCACGACCCCGTGCTGACCGATCGCGCCTTCGTCACCGAGGAGAAGGTGATGCTCAAATCCTTCATCGTCGCGGGTATCGCCGGCTTTTTCTGCATCTTCGCCTTCAGTCTCGTCGGCATGCACGCGCGCCTGGAGGGCCTGCCCGGCGACGATAACGTGCCGGCGGCGGTGGCCCGCTCGTTCGGCCTCGGCGCCCTGTTCGTGATGACGGTGATCATGGTCAATGCCGCGGGCTCCACCCTCGACTCCGCTTTTTCCTCGTTCTCCAAGGCGCTGGGCTTCGAGCTGCCGATGCTCGCAGGCAATCGTGCCGTTGCGCCCGGCCCGCACGCCGTGCGCAACGGCACCATCGCCATGATCGCCGTCGCCGTGCTCGGCAACATTCCCATATTCTTCGGCGCAGATATCCTCTCCGCCACGACGATCAGCGGCACCATGGTGATGGGCTTGGCACCGGTCTTTCTGCTGCAACGCTGGGTCCGCTACTCGCCCTGGAGCTTCCATCTCAGCTTTTGGCCCGGCGTGATTCTCGGCTTTCTGTTCACTTTCAATCTCGTCCCCCACGCGTGGGCGATCGGCAGCGGCGAATACGCATTACTGCTGGGCACCAATCTCTATGGCCTGTTGATCTGCACGACGGGCTTCCTGCTGCCCTTGGCGTGGCACCTTAGTCGGCGTCCGAGCGTGCCGACATGACGCGTGCCGGTCGCTTCTGCCCCCCCGGCTATGGCTATGCTCCCGCGTTATTCTCGGGGGCAAGCGACATCGAGGCCGAAACGCTGTACGTGGTCGGCGGTTTGTACGGCAACGGCTTTGCGCTCGACGCCGTGCAGCAAATGGCGACCGCCGAACCCGGCCCGGTGAGTATCGTCTTCAACGGCGACTTCAACTGGTTCAACGTCCGGCCGGATTCGTTTGCCGCGATCAACGAGCGGGTTCTGCGGCACGCCGCCCTGCGCGGCAACGTCGAGACCGAACTCGCCAGCGACGATCAGGGGGCCGGCTGCGGCTGCGCCTATCCGGAGACGGTTGCCGACGCGTAGGTGGCGCGTTCCAACCGCATCCTGGACACGCTGCGCGAGACCGCCCGCCGATTTCCCGATCTGCGCACGCAACTGGGAGCGCTGCCGATGGTCGCCTCGGCGCGAGTGGGCGGGCTGCGCATCG
>JAJZUN010000403.1 GCA_021848555.1 Pseudomonadota bacterium
CGGAAAGCCTGCGGTGAAGCGGAAATCGGCAAAGAAGCGCCCCGCGTAGCAGGCAAACCGGCTGGAGAATGGCTCTGCGCCTGCCTTTTAGGCATATCGCGTTGCGCTGTTATTTCGATGCTATGCTGCCGCTGTACAATTATCGGACACTGATTACTCGACCGTTGCCTATGAAACTTCCGTTCGCACATCGCTTGCGTGTCGATGAGTCGAAGATAGTCGGATATCTGTTAAGCCAATCGAGTGGACAGGGCAAAGCGGCGTTCTTTCTTGGCTTTGGCTTCCAGCCAGAGAAATGGATGGCGCTTGCGGACGCGCTGAGGACGCAGGCGCGGCGCAATCCTGTCGTGGCGGAAGTTGATTCGTCTTACGGTACACGCTACAGTGTCGATGGTGAGCTGGAAACGCCCGATGGAAGGCGTCCAAGAGTACGGACTGTTTGGATTCTCGAACGTGATTCCGATGAGCCTCGGCTAATTACGGCTCACCCTGTATAGGAGGCATCATGATTGCCGAGCATGCATCGATTGTTTTGACTGTGGACATCCCGGCGGCAGGTCTGGAAGCGGGCGATGTGGGCGTAGTTGTCCACGTGCACCGCAACGGTGAAGCCTTCGAGGTCGAATTTATGACCTTGGATGGGGGAACTCTGACGATTCAAACCCTGGAGGCCCGGCAGATTCGAGCAGCCGGTAATTTGGATATCCCGCACGTTCGAGAGCGAATCGCCGCCTAATATTTCGCTCTCGCAGTCCGGCGTTTGAAGACACGCCGGCCCGCGCTAGGCAGCCATTCAAGCGGCTTGGCGGCGCTGCGCTCTGGCATGGCGGGCAATGGTCGCGCGCGCTTCGTTCATGACTTCTTGGTGCGGCACGGTGCCGGAGCGGGCGAGTTCGGCCTCGGCCATGCGCGCTGCCTGCACATCGTCTTCGCACTGCTCGAATCCGTCTCTTAGCACGAATCGCAGCATGGCTTGGGGGGTGCGCCCGGCTTCGCGGGCAAGCTTCACCAGGCGGCGTTGCTGTACCTGACTGAGAGTTGGTTGTCGCATGCGTTGCGCTCCTGTTGAAAGCTGGCGGCAAAATTGTAGCATCCGGGGGCTGACTGGTTCCTGGGCATTACCCACCGAAGGTCATGCGGGCCAGCTCTTCCTTGAGACGTTCATGCTCTTTCGCATCGCTGGACCGAGCCAGGCGGTCAGCCAGTTCGAAGAAACGTTTCCTTTCCTGCTCCCGGGCTTCGATACCAGACTCGATGAGGTCAACAATGACGCGGTTGGCGCTCGTGTTGCCGGTCTTCGCCAGCGATTTCACTTGGCGGGCGACGCGCGCGGGGAGACTGACGCTCTGACGGACGAGTTTTTCGGCGATCGACATCGGCTAAAAATACACCAGTTTGCACCACAATGCACCAAAAGGCGGTATCAAGAATGGCGGGCAATGGTCCCGCGCGCATCGTCGAGAACGGCTCTGCGCCTTGCTCTTAGGCACATCGCCCCGGGCGATATTGGGCTGGTTTTTTCGACGGAAGACGGCGATCATCCGCCCGTGACTTCAGCTATCGTTTGCTGCAAGGCGTTGTCGACCACCAGCGGCGTCTGGAAATAGCGGATTACGGGCACGCTGCCGAAGGTTTCCAGTACGCCACGGCGCCAGTCCTCGCCATGCGCCTGCAACGCCGCCGCCTTGTTCTTCCAAAGATAGAAAGCGCCGGTCTGGTTCTGCTCCGGATCGTAGACGAAAGTCTTGCGTATCAGGTCCGTGTTCGCGCGCCACTTCGGCGCGACCGCCCGCATGCCCGCCACGATCTGTTCCCGGGTCATGCTTTCGGGAAAGTTGAATAGAACATACTCTGTGATCATTCCAGGCTCCAGTCTGTTTCAATCGTAAGCGAAAAAAGCCCGGTGTCTTGTGAACGCCGGGCTTTCGGGGATGGCGCCGGGTAGGCGCCTAAACTGTCAGGCGGCGGCCAGCAGCTCGCGCCGCCCGCACGCCTAGGCGTGCGGGGCCATCAAGACGTCTTACGCGGCCGTTAGCAGTTCGCGTAAGACGTAAGGCATGATGCCGCCGTGGCGGTAGTAGTCGACCTCGATCGCGGTGTCGATGCGCAAGAGCACCTGCACTTCGCGCCGGCTGCCGTCCTTGCCCCGGATCACCAGGGTCACGTCCTGCTGCGGCTTGATCGCGCCGTCGATGCCGAGAATGTCGAACTCTTCGTCGCCCTTGATGCCGAGCGAGGCCACGGTATCCGCACCCTTGAACTGGCAGGGCAGCACGCCCATGCCGACCAGGTTGGAGCGGTGAATGCGCTCGAAGCTCTTGGCGATCACCGCTTTCACGCCGAGGAGCTGGGTGCCCTTGGCCGCCCAGTCGCGGCTCGAGCCGGTACCGTATTCCTCGCCGCCGAACACCACGGTGGGCGTGCCCTGGGCGATGTATTTCATCGCCGCGTCATAGATCGGCAGCGCCTCGCCCGAGGGCTGCATCACCGTGACGCCGCCCTCGACGCGCGCACCGTCGGCCTTGAGCGGCACCATCAGGTTCTTGATGCGCACGTTGGCGAAGGTGCCGCGCATCATCACTTCGTGGTTGCCGCGCCGCGCGCCGTAGCTGTTGAAGTCCATCACCGGCACGTCGTGTTCGAGCAGGTATACGCCTGCGGGCGAACTCGGCTTGATCGATCCCGCCGGGCTGATGTGATCGGTGGTGACCGAGTCGCCGAAGATACCCAGAGTGCGGGCGCCGGTGATGTTGCCGACTTTGCCCGGCTGCATGCCGAAGCCCTCGAAGAACGGCGGCTCGGCGATATAGCTCGACTTGGGCCAGTCGTAGACTTGTCCGGAGGCCGAGGTGATGGCCTGCCACAGCGGGTTGTCCTTGCCCGGATCGGTGTACAGGCGCTGGAAGGTCTTGGGATTCATCGCAAACTTCATGCAGGCTTCGACTTCCTCGCTCGACGGCCAGACGTCGCCGATCCACACGTCCTTGCCGTCCTTGCCTTTGCCCAAGGGTTCGGTCATCAGGTCCGTCAGCATGGTGCCCGCAATGGCGTAGGCCACGACCAGCGGCGGCGAGGCGAGAAAGTTGGCGCGCAGATTCGGATGGATGCGGGCCTCGAAATTGCGGTTGCCCGAGAGCACCGCCGCGCAGACGAGGTCGTTTGCAACGATGGTCTCCTCAATGGGTTCGGCCAGCGGACCGGCGTTGCCGATGCAGGTGGTGCAGCCATAGCCGGCGAGGTAGAAGCCGAGTTTCTCCAGGTAGGGCAGGAGGCCGGCATTGGTCAGGTACTCCGTCACCACGCGCGATCCGGGCGCGAGCGAAGTCTTGATGTGCGGCTTGACCTTGAGGCCGCGCTCCACCGCTTTCTTGGCGAGCAGGCCGGCGGCGAGCAGCACGCTCGGATTGGAGGTATTGGTGCAGGAGGTGATGGCGGCGATGAGCACGTCGCCCGAGCCGATTTCCACGCCGCTGCGCGCCTTGAAGCGCTTGCCCAGGTCTTCGGATTTCTTGGCAAAACCGTTGTCGGCCACCGGCTGCGAAAAGAGCTCGCCGAACTTCGATTTCACCTTGCCGATTTCGATGCGGTCCTGCGGGCGCTTCGGGCCGGCGAGCGAGGGCGCCACGCTGCCGAGATCGAGCTCCAGTTCCTGGCTGTAGTCGATCGCGCCTTTTTTCGGGATGCCGTACAGGCCTTGCGCCTTGAAGTAGGACTTGAACGCGTCGATTTCGTGAGGCGTGCGGCCGCTGCCTTCGAAATAGGCGATGGTCTTGTCGTCCACCGGGAAAAAGCCCATGGTCGCGCCGTATTCCGGCGCCATGTTGGCGATGGTGGCGCGGTCGGGCAACGCAAGGCTTGCGGCGCCCTCGCCGAAGAACTCGACGAACTTGCCCACGACCTTGGCTTTCCTGAGCATTTCGGTGACGGTGAGCACCAGGTCGGTGGCGGTGACGCCGCCGCGCAGCTTGCCTTTCAGGTGCACGCCGACCACG
>JAJZUN010000404.1 GCA_021848555.1 Pseudomonadota bacterium
GATCTGCAGTCGCAGCAGGGGCAGGGAAGGCTTGCGCAGTCCGGCGTCCTGCGCGTCGATGGCGTCCGGCCACAGCGATGCCTCAATGAGGATCTCCGGTGCCGTCAGCAGCACCAGTGCATCGCAATTCTGGACCGCTGCAATCTGCAGCAGCACCTCGAGTACCGGTGGCGGCAGCGTGCGTCGCGTCTTCATGCGCAATCGCGACCGGACCGCAGCCGGCACGCGCGCCCAGCACAGCCCGGCCTCAGATGGTGGGCCCGGCAGGATGGTCGCCAATGTGACCGGCGCCCACACCGCGACACGCGTGCGCGGCACATGCTGCAGACCGCGCACAGGCATGACCCGGTTATGCTCCCCGGCAACGCGGTGGCGGTCGTCCCCCGCCAGTCCAGCACCTGCCTGCCGAAGATCAACTCCATGCGCCCGCTGCTTCGACCGACTGTTCTCGCCACTGTCCTGGCGGCGTCGCCTTGCGCATGGGCGCATGCCGCGACCGCCGGATCACCCGCGCCAGCACCTGCGTCCCCGTCCTCCACGGTCCATGCGGCTGCTCCTGCGCCGGCAGTGTTGACGCAGGTCGAGCGTCTGTTGCGGCGCGATCCAGCCGCGGCACTGCGCCTCGGTCTGCCTGCTTGGCAGGCCGGTACCGGCGGCGCCACACGCACCGCACTGGGTCTGGCGCTGATGCAGGCGGCCGATGGTGCGCAGCAGCGCAAGCAGGCGCTCGTAATCGGCGCGCAGCTGCGCCACAACGCGATGACCCCGAGCCAGCGCCTGGCCTGGACGGGATTCATGGCGGCGGACGTCTGGACAACGGGCAAGGTCGCGGATGTCCGCGCGCTGGCACCGGATGTCGCCGCGCTCGACGCAGAGCTCGCGGACCCACGGGACGCCGTCGCCGAAGTGTGGCGCCGCCTCGCCGCTTCGTATCTCATGCTGGAAGACTGGAACGCCGGCCTCCGCGCCGCAAAGCACGCGCTGGCCATGGCACCGCGACACCCCGATCGCATCGACTACACGGCCAACCAGCTGATTGCTGTCGCCTATGCCGAGCAGGACGAACTTCCGAAGGCCATCGCGGCGATGATGGCAGCCGATCGCGCGCGCAAGGCGCTGCGGCTGCCCGCCAAACCGCTTATGCTGCAGAATTTCAGCGCGCTGTTCATGTCCGCGCACAATTGGAAGGAGGCGATCGTCTACGGTAAGCGCGCGCTGGCGGCACATCCCCAACCGGCACAGCGCATCAGCATCCTCGGCAATCTCGGCGGCGCCTACCAGAAGCTGGGCAACCTCCCCGAAGCCATGGCCACCTACCGGCAGGCACTGGCCGTGGCGCGCAACAACAGGCTGGAGGCACCGGGCACGCTTAACAACCTCGCCGACCTGCTGCAGGATCAGCACAAGCCCGCGCAGGCCTTGCCGTTATTACGGCAAGCAGCCTCCGAATACGCGCGGACTGGGCAAATTGCGAATGAAGCCACGGCGGACTCGAATATCGGCGAGGCCCTGGCCAGCCTCGGCCAGCGCGCACAGGCGGCGCGCATTTTCGATCGCTCGCTGGCGCTGTTCGCCAGGGCCGACATCGTGCAGCGCCGGCTCGAACTATACCCACGCATGATCGACAACCTCGAGGCTCTGGGCCGCTACCGCGAGGCGCTCAGCTTGTTCCGCGCCTACGTGAAACTGCACGACGAACACGTCTCGGTGAGATCCAGAACGCAGATTGCCGGGCTCGAATCAACCCTCGAGCTGGAGCGCAAGCAGACCGAGCTGGCTCGGGCCCAGCGTGAACACGAAGCGCAACAAGCCGAGCTGGCCCGGGCGAAGGCGCATGAGCGGCACCAGCGTCTGCTGGCTTACGGCATGCTGGGCTTGCTGGCGCTGATCACGGCGCTGGCGGCATGGAGCTTGCGTGTCGGTCGCCAGCGGCGGCGACTCAACCAGGCGCTGGCCGCCAAAAATGTCGAGATCGAGGCCCAGCACCGGGACCTGGCGCGGCTCAACGCGGCGATCCGCCGGCAGAGCGAGGAGGACGTGCTCACTGGCCTGCACAACCGCCGCTACGGCCAAGACTGGCTGGAGCACGAGGCGCTGGCCCATGCCACGGCGCAACGGCGTGTCGATCCGATCGCGCAGACCCTGCTGGCGCTGGTCGACCTCGATCACTTCAAGCGCATCAACGACAACTGGGGCCACGCCGCCGGCGATCAGGCGCTGGTGCACTTCGCCGAAATCCTGCGCGCCTGCGCCCGACAATCCGACGTGCTGGTGCGCTGGGGAGGCGAGGAATTCCTGTGGATCTGCCCGGCGACCCCGATGGCCGAAGCCGCGCAGCTATTTGCGCGCGTGCGCGAACGGCTGCAGAAGCGCAAGCTGGTGATCGCGGGTCATGAAGTGCACCTCACGGCTTCGATCGGCTTCAGTCTGTATCCGCTGTGGCCCGGCGCCGATGGTGACTGGGCGCTGTCGCTGCGCATCGCCGATGCGGCGCTGTACCGCGCCAAGAGTGAGGGCCGCGACAACTGGGCCGGCTTCGGCGCAGGCAGCAGCATCGCCACAGACCCGGGCTCTGCCGATGCGCTCGGCGCCGACGTCAATGCGCTCGAAGCGCAGGGCTGGCTCGTCGCACTCGGATCGACATCGGCGACAGGATGATGACCAGCGCCGGCTCGCTCTGGCGCTAGTCGGCACGCCCGCGGCGGAAGATGCCTTCCTGATGACTCGGCTGCGCGACGCGGGGCGCGGTGATGCTGGGCAATACCAATCTCGGCGAGTCGGCCCGCCGTGTCTCAGCAGACGCTTGGTCTCGTGGGGTCGGATCGCGCGAAGGTCCTGCGGATCAACCTGCAATTGGTGCAGCTTCATCACCGATTCGATCTGGGAACGCGGCGCGGCCAAAGCGCCCAGCTCAGCCTTGATTTCAGGGATGCGCGCTTTCAGGCGCGCCAGTTCCGCGGATCGCGGCTCCATCAAGCCAACAGGCCTTGTTGCGTGACGCTGTAGAGGTTGAGGTTCCTCCGAGAGTTAGCTTGCGTTAGCCGGAGGGCTGACCTTGTCTCCGGCTTCGATTGAGCCACATGGTTGGAGCCGAGTGTTTTTCGGGATTGCCAGCCCCGACGGTCGACCGAACCCCAATGCGCGTTTGACCTTTTGAAGCGTGCGCTGCGCTGGTGCAGCGCAGGAAAACCAGACTTTGCGCATAAACCTTGGGAAAAGCACCGACTTTGGTTTCTTTCGTGTACAGACTTTGGTTTCTCGACTACGTGTAGTCGAAACACCAAAGTTTGTACCGAATGTACACACTTTGGTGTCGAAACCCCCTGTACCAACTTTGGTGTCGCGCGGCATCGTGCGGTACTGGACTCTTCAGCCCATTGTTTCTACTTCACTTTCCGGTTTTCAATGAGAACCGGCTGCAGATGAGAATGCAGTCACGCGTTCAGGATGGACGCGCTGCCGAGTCGAGGCTATGTTGCGGCGCAGCGTCGCGAATCGTGCGCCCCATCACCCCACCGCCGGCAGATGGCCCAACTCGATCGTCGTCGCATACACCCGTCGGGCGTCCGCCGCCGTCAAATGCCGCTCAAGACCTTGGCGCAACTGCGCCCGTTGTGTTGGCGTTGGCACCAGGCTGCCGGTCAGGGATGGTGAATGAAGTCCCCGTGCGACCGCGATGTCCAACCGGCGCAGCCGCGCACTCGCACCCTGCTGGACATATCGGCGCTGATAGCGGGCGATGCGCTCGGGTTCGGCGCGTCGCGCGACCTCCAGGTCGATGCCAAGGCGCGGCAGAATGGTCGCCAATGGCGGCAGATGGGCGGCCGGCGCTTCCTCCAGCAGATGATCGAGCACTGCCCGCAGTCGCAGCAGGGGCAGGGAAGGCTTGCGCAGTCCGGCGTCCTGCGCGTCGATGGCGTCCGGCCACAGCGATGCCTCAATGAGGATCTCCGGTGCCGTCAGCAGCACCAGTGCATCGCAATTCT
>JAJZUN010000405.1 GCA_021848555.1 Pseudomonadota bacterium
CGGACGATGAAGCTGTCCGTGCATAATCGGCGATCTTGAATTAACCCCAAAGCGCCTTTGCTTTGATTCATAACCGTGTTTTTGCTGCGGATACGTTTTTCATCCGCACCAAAACCACGGTTGGCGCGCAGAGCGCGCAATGGTCGATCGGCCAACTTGCAGGAGAAGACGGGATAGTTCGAACTGCAACTGCCCTAAAGCACCTCGGCCGCATGGTCCGCCAGCCGCGAGCGCTCGCCGCGCTGCAGCGTCACGTGGCCGCCGTGGGACCAGCCTTTGAAACGATCGACGACGTAGGTGAGACCGGATGAACCCTCGGTGAGATAGGGCGTGTCGATCTGCGCGATATTGCCCAGGCACACCACCTTGGTGCCGGGCCCGGCGCGCGTGATCAGCGTCTTCATCTGCTTGGGCGTGAGGTTCTGCGCTTCGTCGATGATCAGGTATTTGTTGAGGAAGGTGCGGCCGCGCATGAAATTGAGCGACTTCACCTTGATGCGCGAGCGGATCAGGTCGCGCGTCGCGGCGCGTCCCCACTCGCCGCCTTCGTCGTCGGACTTGTTGAGCACGTCGAGGTTATCCTCCAGCGCGCCCATCCACGGGGTCATTTTCTCTTCCTCGGTGCCGGGAAGGAAGCCGATGTCCTCGCCCACCGGAACCGTCACGCGGGTGATGATGATCTCGGAGAAGATCTTGTTCTCCAGCGTCTGCATCAGCCCGGCCGCCAGGGTGAGCAGCGTCTTGCCGGTGCCGGCCTGGCCGAGCAGGGTGATGAAATCCACATCCGGGTTCATCAGCAGGTTGAGGGCGAAATTCTGCTCGCGGTTGCGCGCGGTAATGCCCCAGACGTTGTTCTTCTGGTGGGAAAAATCCCTGATGGTTTCCAGCACCGCCGTGCGCCCGGTCTGCTCGCGCACGATCGCGTGCAGCGGATGCCCGCTTTCCTGGTAGACGAATTCGTTGACCAGCAGATGCTGACACAGCGGCCCCTTGACGCGGTAAAAGGTGCGTCCGTCCTTCTTCCAGGACTCCATGTCCTTGCCGTGGTGGTCCCAGAAGTCCGCCGGCAGCTCGCGCACGCCGGTGTAGAGAAGGTCGATATCCTCCAGCACCTTGTCGTTGAAATAGTCCTCGGCGGCGAGCCCGAGCGCGCGCGCCTTGATGCGCATGTTGATGTCTTTGGACACCAGGATGACCTGGCGCTGCGGCTGCTGGCGCTGCAGGGCCATGACGACGCCGATGATGTGATTGTCGGCCTTGCCCAGAGCGAGGGACTCGGGCAGCGCGCTGTCGATCACCTGCGTCTGCAGCAGCAGCTTGCCGGTGGCGGGATCCGCCGCGTGGCGCTTGAGCGGGATGCCTGCGTCGATTTTGCCGGCGACGCTGCTGACGATGTCGTCCAGATAGCGGCTTGCCTGGCGCGCATTGCGCGCGACCTCCGAGATGCCCTTCTTGTTGTTGTCGAGTTCCTCCAGCGTCATGATAGGCAGGAACACGTCGTGTTCCTCGAAGCGGAACAGGCTGGTGGGATCGTGCATCAACACGTTGGTGTCGAGCACGAACAGTTTGGTCACTGACTTGCCGGATTCGGAACGGCTCTTGCGCTTGCTCATGGGCGGGTGGTCGGCATTTTCATCGAATGCCGCATTGTTATTAGAGGGTTTTAACAAAATCGAATACCTCCTGCACGTGCCCGGGAACTTTGACGCCGCGCCACTCGCGGCGGATGACGCGCTCGCGATCGATGACGAAGGTGCTGCGCTCGATGCCGCGCACCTGCTTGCCGTACATGTTCTTCATCTTGATTACGCGGAACTGGCTGCACGCGGTCTCCTCGGTGTCGGCGAGCAGGTCGAAGGGGAAGCCGTGCTTGGCTTTGAAGTTCTCATGCGACTTGAGGCTGTCGCGCGATATGCCGTAAATGCCGCAGCCCAGCTTGCGGAATTCGGGGTACAGATCGCGGAACTGCAGGCTCTCCGTGGTGCAACCCGGGGTGTTGTCCTTGGGATAGAAGTAGAGCACCAGCCACTTGTCTTTGACCGCGGAAAGCCGGAACGTCGCCTCCCCGGTGCAGGGCAGGGAAAAGTCCTTAACTATCTGTTTATTCATATGTTCCTGTAAGCTGGCCGAGGCCGGCCTGCGAGCTATTGTTGATTAATCACGGCGGGAACGCAACCCCAATCGCGCGCGCCGCCGGAATCCGGCTCAGCCGATAAAACGCTCGAGTTCGCCGGCCACCTCGCCGGCTTGCTCTTCGGGCAGATAGTGGCCGCAGTCCAGGGCGCGTCCGCGCACGTCGCGCGCGACCGCGCGCCAGTCGGCGAGGCAATCGAACTGCTGTTCGATGACGCCGTGTCGGCCCCACAGCGCGAGCACCGGGCAGGCTATCTTGTTCTGCGCGTCGGCGCTGTCGTGTTCCAGATCGATGGACGCCGCCGCGCGATAGTCTTCGCAGCTGGCATGGATCGCGGCCGGGTCCGAAAAACAGCGCAGGTACTCGGCCATCGCGTCGGGCGCGAACACCTTCAGACCGCCGTGACGCCGCCCCATCTGGTATTTGATGAAGAACTCCGGGTCGGCGCCGATCAGCGTTTCCGGGAAAGGCGCGGGCTGGATCAGAAAGAACCAATGGAAATAAGCATTGGCGAAGGCGCGATCGGTGCGTTCGAACATGGTCTTGGTCGGGCAGATGTCCAGCACCGCGAGTTTTTTCACGCGCTGCGGATGGTCCAGCGCGAGCCGGTGCGCAACGCGGCCGCCGCGATCGTGTCCGACCAGATGGAACGCTTCATGCCCCAGCGCCTGCATCGCTTCCACCTGGTCCAGCGCCATCGCCCGCTTGGCGTAGTTGCCGTGATCGGGCAGGCCGGCCGGCTTGGACGAGTCGCCATAGCCGCGCAGATCGGCGGCTACCACCGTGTATCTTTCCGCCAGGCGCGGCGCGATCCGGTGCCAGATGCAATGGGTCTGCGGATACCCGTGCAGCAGCAGCACCGCCGGGCCCTGGCCGCCTTGCACCAGGTTGATGCGCGCCCCGCTCACCGCTATCTGTTTGCGCTCGAAGCCGGGAAAAAGAACCGGGCTCATAGAAGGAATTCCCTGCCTTGCAGCGCGAGCGTGCCTGATCGGCCGGGAATTTCTCCCATGGCGAGTTCGTGCCGCGGCAGCGCCTGGCGCTTGAGCGTGCCGAATAGTTCCCGGGTAGAGACCAGTTCATACCCCATGGCCGTCCAACCCGCCAGCAGCGCTTCGAACACCGGCAGGAGCTTCATCCCCTCGAGCTCGGCATGCAGGGTGTAGACATGGCCGGTGGGCGGCGGATCTTCCGAGAGCTTGAGCAGGTGGGCGGCCACATTGTCTGCCGTCAACCCGTCCAGGCCGATCAGTTCATCCAGCGTGGGCAGGGTGGTCGGCAGCTGCGGGCAGGCGATGATCTCGCCGCGCCAGACCGGAATAAAGGGGCAGCGGCCGCGCGTGTCCGAACAGTAGTCGAAACCCAGGCGCTGGGTCAGGCGCAGCGCGTGCAAGTTCATCTGCCAGCCGGCGGCGCCGTGGGTGAGGGCGGGTTCGCCGAAAATTTCCGAAAAGCGCAGGTAGGCCGCGCCCATTTCCTCGCCGGTCCAGCGCTCGCCGCGGCTGGCCACATGGTCCTGCCATTTCACATGGTCCCAGGTATGGATGCCGACTTCGAAGCCGGCGTCGCGCGTGCCGCGCAGGATGTCCGCGCAGTGCTTGCCGATGTCGGGGCCGGGCAGCAGCGTGCCGTAGAGCAGGGTCTTGAGGCCGTAGTGCTCCAGCACCGAAGTGCGGGAGACTTTCTTCATGAACCCTGGACGCAGCGCGCGCGTGATTGCGCGCCCGGTGTGGTCCGTGCCCAGGCTGAACAAAAAGGTCGCGCCGGCGTGGTGCCGCTGCAGCGCCTCGATCAGCCGCGGCACGCCTTCGCGCGTGCCGCGATAGGTGTCGACGTCGATTTTGAGGG
>JAJZUN010000406.1 GCA_021848555.1 Pseudomonadota bacterium
CACAACGGGGCTCGCCTTCTCCGAGGCCATGCGTCTGATGGCCGGGGCGCCGCTCGACGCCGACACCTTGGATCCCGCCGATGCCGATTGGTCGCAATGGACGCCTGGTCCTTGGCTTGCCGAGACGTTGCAGGGCCTGCGCCAACCTGAGGGGCTGGCACAGATCAACCCCGGCCCGGAGCTCAAGGCCACGCTACGGCCGTATCAACAAATCGGCGTGCGTTGGCTGTATCTGCTCACCCGACTGGGTCTGGGAGCCTGTCTTGCTGACGACATGGGTCTTGGCAAGACCATTCAAGTGTTGTCCCTGCTTCTGGTTTTAAAGCGCGAGCGCCAAAACTCCCGTCCGAGCCTGCTCGTGGCCCCCGCCTCCCTCGTCGCTAACTGGGCAGACGAAGCGCAACGGTTCGCGCCCAGCCTGCGCCTACTGATCGCGCACCCTTCGGCCATGCCGGCGGCCGAACTCCGTGTCTTGGATGCCAAACGACTGAAAGACGTGGACCTTGTCATCACGAGCTACGGCTCGCTCTTGCGGCTCTCGACGCTCGCGGCCATTGATTGGCGCTTAGCCATCATCGATGAGGCGCAGGCTATCAAGAATCCGAGCGCCAAGCAGACGCGGCAAGTGAAGAAAATCAAGGCCGCCACTCGCATCGCGCTGACCGGCACGCCCGTGGAAAACCGCCTGAGCGACCTCTGGTCGATCTTCGATTTCACCCACCCGGGATTGCTAGGCTCCGATAAGGTTTTCTCAAAGTTCACCAAGAATCTGGCAAAAACCCAGCATTTTGGGCCCCTGAGAACCTTGGTGCAGCCCTACATCCTGCGGCGGCTGAAAACCGATCGGCGCGTCATCGATGATCTACCGGACAAGACCGAGATCAAGGCTTGGTGCCACCTCACTCCGGTTCAAGCCGCGCTTTACCAGAACGCTGTCAAGGAGCTTGCGACCGCCCTTGAAAAAGTTGAAGGAGTGAGACGCAAGGGCGTTGTGTTGTCCTTCCTGATGCGCTTCAAGCAGATCTGCAACCATCCCTCGCAATGGTTGGGCGATGGGGCCTGGGGCGCGGACGATAGTGGCAAGTTCGCGCGGCTACGCGAATTGGCGGAGATCATCGCCGCCAAGCAGGAGAAGGTGCTGGTATTCACCCAGTTTCGCGAAACCACAGAACCGCTGGCCGTATTGCTCGGGTCGCTCTTTGGTCGGGCGGGCCTTGTACTGCACGGCGGTACTCCGGTCGCCACGCGCCGCACGCTGGTCAAACGCTTTCAAGAAGACGAGCTGATACCGTTTTTCGTCCTCTCCCTCAAGGCGGGCGGAGCAGGCCTCAATCTCACCGCCGCATCGCATGTGATCCATTTCGACCGGTGGTGGAATCCGGCGGTGGAAGCCCAGGCAACCGATCGCGCCTTTCGCATCGGCCAAAAGAAAAACGTGCTGGTCCACAAATTTATCTGTCGCGGCACCATAGAAGATCACATTGATCAGCTGATCGAATCGAAGCGGCAACTGGTAAAGGACGTGTTGGAGGGTGGCGCCGAACAGCTGCTAACCGAGATGAGCGATCAGGAACTCCTTGACTTGGTGAAGCTCGACATCCATACCGCAGGGGAAGAGTGAGGAGGATTATGAGCTACTATAGCTGGAAGCCCTATGTTTCGGTCGCCCAACGGCGCAAAAATGCGGAGAAGCTCGCGGCCAAAGCCAAGAAAGCTGGCGCCGATTTTTCGCCTATCGAGCCCTGTCGCGGCGCGATTGCGAAGACCTTCTGGGGCAAGGCTTGGTGCAAGAACCTCGAAGACTACAGCGACTACGCCAACCGCCTGCCACGCGGACGCACCTATGTTCGCAACGGTTCGGTCATTGATCTCACAATGACCGAGGGGGAAGTACAGGCCCAGGTGATGGGCTCCAACCTCTATACGGTCACCATCCATGTCGCGGCGGTCCCTCTGAAGCAGTGGCGGGCCATTGGTGCCGATTGCGCGAACTCTATCGATTCGCTCATTGAACTTCTACAAGGGAAGCTTTCGACGGCTGTGATGGAGCGGATCTGTACGCCGGGGACTGGGCTTTTCCCCGGACCGAAGGAGATTCGCTTCAGCTGCAGTTGTCCCGACTGGGCCTCCATGTGCAAGCACATTGCCGCGGTGCTCTACGGGGTGGGTGCGCGCCTTGATCAACAGCCCGAATTGCTCTTCCGCTTACGGCGCGTCGACGCCAAGGACCTCATTAGCCAAGCGGGGGCGGGCGCGCCGAAATCACAGAAACGCCTGGAGACTGGTAAGGTGCTCGATAATGCGCGTATCGCCGACGTGTTTGGCATCGAAATGGACGAAACGCTACCGCCGTTGAAGGACGCGCGGCCACGGAAGGCCCCGCGATCCGAACAAGGGATTACGCGCAAAGCGGTGGGCAAGCCTGCAGGGACAAAGGGCAAGAAGCCCCAGACAGCAAAGAAGACCGCGCCAGCCAAGAAGCCGGTGCGGGCGAAGACGCGCGCCGGGGATCGCGCCGGCCCGCACACTGCGAGGACACCCGTGCCGCCAGCCCCAAAGTCGCGATCAACGGTAAGCGCTTTGCCCAAGAAAAAGCGGGCGGTCGCATCAGTCAAGGCACCCAAACCTTAAGCATGACATGCCGTGGTGACCAATGAGGGTGAGGCCCTAGTCGTCTCCGGGCGCGGGATCCGTTCTCTCAAGCGCCTGCACAGCAAGCAACTGGGTGCCACCCAAAGGAAGCGCGCCCGCTGTATGAAGGGTTCGCGGCGCTGGCGGAAGCTCGGGCGGATCCAGGGTCACGCTCACCCTGCGCCATGCACGGCGGGTGCACGACCTGCGAGAAGGGCACCCGCCAGGCGGTGGATTTCTGCAAAGCCCATAAAGTTGGGTCGGTATTTGTAGGCAATCCTGACGGTGTCCGGCGCAAGACGTGTGGCCGTCACCATAACCAGCGCCTGAGCCAGTGGGGATACGGCAAGGATATCGATTACCTGCAGCAGAAGTCGGAGAAAGACTGCATTGTGCGTTGTGGGCCGCATGGCCCATGCTTCACCGGGGACGAAAGAGGTACGTCCAGCCGGCATTGTCGCCCGCAGGGGTGTCCCGTATGTGGCCATCGCCACAAGCCCAAGGGGCGTACTGGCAGTGCTCGCAATGCGGCCTTCAGGGCCACCGGGATGTCGTCGGCGGCGTCAACATGCACCCGCCGGCGTTTGGTCAAGTGGTGCCGTTTCCGAACCGCATCACGTATTCCCGTCCGGGAAGCCTCGGGCGGAGTAGTCGCCCGGGCACGGGCCTTCCGCCGGTCCATGGCGGAAGTTGTCTGGCCGAATCGTGGAATCAAGCGCCGCAACGAGCCCAGCCGTTGCGGGTTCCTTCCGGGGACCGCCCATGAACCGCGAGTCTTGGCTAGAAGCTCACCCGCTTAAGCGGGTTCAGAATATCACTGCAATGGCGTGCCGGGCGCTGCCTCGCCCTCGATATCCTGTCTCTCGGCCTCTTCGATGATATCCAGCGCACTGCGGTCACTGAACGCCACCGTCATGATTTCCGGGACGGAACTATCCATCATGTGGATGGCGGTGAGCAGATTGGTTCGCACAATCTCGGGTGTCGCGAGGGAGTCCCCGAGGAGTACCCCGAGCCGAAATTGGATATTCCCATCGTCGAGATCAAGATGATAGGCGCCGAGTTTGAGCAAGTGTAAACGGCTGTCCAAAAGCGCGTCAATCTGGCGATAAGCCGCGGTTTTCCCCAAAAGAGCAGTACCCCAGAGATATCTCGTGTTCCGCATGCGAGAGGTGTGTGTACGCCGGGTCGGCTGCGGATTTCGGGTCGTAAAAAAAGGGGGGGCAGAGGCGACAAAAAAGAAGGGGTGCGGTAAAACAGGGGTGCCGAAGAGAACAGGCACGGCACCGGCCCAAACGACCAAGTTTACTCCGGTACCGTACCCCCACACACTCTGCCCCGCAG
>JAJZUN010000407.1 GCA_021848555.1 Pseudomonadota bacterium
TGCGGTCCGGGCGACGTGCTGGTGTTCCTGCCGGGCGAGCGTGAAATCCGCGAGGCGGCCGAGGCGCTGCGCAAGCACCATCCGCCGCACACAGAAATCCTGCCGCTGTACGCGCGCCTGTCGGCGGCGGAGCAGGAGCGTGTGTTCAAGCCGCACGGCGGCCGGCGCATCGTGCTCGCGACGAATGTCGCCGAGACCTCGCTTACCGTGCCGGGCATACGCTATGTCGTCGATCCGGGCGAGGCACGCATCAAGCGCTACAGCTACCGCAGCAAGGTCGAGCAACTGCAGGTGGAGAAAATCTCCCCGGCCAGCGCCAATCAGCGCGCCGGGCGCTGCGGCCGCGTGGCGAGCGGCGTGTGCATCCGCCTGTACGACGAGGACGGCTACAAGGCGCGCCCGGCTTACACCGAGCCCGAACTGCTGCGCTCCTCGCTCGCCGGCGTGATTCTGCGCATGAAGTCCTTGCGCCTGGGCGAAATCGAGGATTTTCCGTTTCTCGACCCGCCGCTGCCCAAGGCGATCAGCGACGGCTATGGCCTGCTCGGCGAGTTGGGCGCGGTGGACGATGCGAACGAGCTGACCGAAACCGGCCGACAACTCGCGCGGCTGCCGCTGGACCCCTGCATCGCGCGCATGATCCTGGCGGCCAAGGCGGAGGGCAGCCTGGCCGAAGTGCTGATCATCGCGGCTGTGCTCTCTTTGCAGGATCCGCGCGAGCGGCCGATGGAGCGCGCCGGCGCGGCCGACGCGGCGCAACTCAAATTCGACGACGAAAAATCCGATTTTCTCGCCTGGCTCAAGCTGTGGAAGTTCTACCAGGAGGCGCTGGCGCACAAGAAATCGAACCGCAAGCTGGCGGAGTTGTGCCGCGAGAATTTTCTGTCCTACAACCGCATGCGCGAGTGGCGCGATATCCACAGCCAGCTGCATACCTTCGTCGCCGAGCTGGGATGGAAGGTTTCGGGGAAGGAGGCGAGCTATGCGCAAATCCACCGCGCGCTGCTCGCGGGCCTCTTGGGTAACGTCGGCTGCAAGTCGGAGGACAGCGAGCACTATCTCGGCGCGCGCGGCATCAAGTTCCTGGTCCATCCCGGCTCGGGCGTGGGCAAGAAAGCCGGGCGCTGGATCATGGCCGCCGAGATCACCGAAACCACGCGGCTGTACGCGCGCTGCGTCGCGCGCATCGAACCGGAGTGGCTGGAGGACCTGGGCGCGCACCTGATCCGGCGCCACCAGTACGAACCGCACTGGGAAAAGAAGCCCGCGCGCGTCGCCGCGTTCGAGCGCGCGACGCTGTACGGCATCCTGCTCTACGCCAAGCGGCGCATCCACTACGGCCCGCTGGATCCGGACGAGGCGCGCCGGATATTCATCCGCCAGGCGCTGGTCGAGGGCGAGTTCGAGACGCGCGCGCCGTTTTTTCAGCATAACCAGAAGCTGATCCGCGACATCGAGGCGCTGGAGCACAAATCGCGCCGCCCCGACGTGCTGGTGGACGAGGAGTTGATTTACGCTTTCTACGACAGTCTGATTCCGGCGGGCATGCACAACGGCGCCGCCTTCGAGCACTGGCGCCGCGAGGCGGAAGCCGCCGAGCCGAAGCTGCTCTACCTGAAGCGCGCAGACCTGATGCGCCACGAGGCGGCGGGCATCACCACCGCGCAGTTTCCGCACCAGTTGAGCATAGGCGCGCGCGACTACGCGCTCGAATACCTGCACGATCCGGGGAACGCCCGCGACGGGCTCACGCTTACCGTTCCCCTGATCGCGCTGAATCAGCTGGCGGCAGGGCCCTGCGACTGGCTGGTGCCGGGCCTGCTCAAGGAAAAGGTCGCGCTGCTGGCGAAGACGCTGCCGCAGAAACTGCGCCACAAGCTGGGGCCGCTGCCGGAGTTCGCCGACGGCTTTGTCGCGGCTATGGCTTCCAGACAAATGCAGCCCAGGGAAGAACTGCCGCTCGCCGAGGCCATCGCGCGCTACGCGCGCGAAGAACTCAACCTCGTCGTGCCGCTGGACGGATTTCGCCCCGAACTGCTGCCGGCGCATTTGAGCATGAATTTCCTGGTGGTGGACGAGCACGGCCGGCAGCTCGCGATGGGACGCAACCTCGCGCAACTGCGCGCGGCGCTCGGAGAACGGGCAGGCGAGCAATTCAGCGCCATCGCCCAGCCCAAGGCCGCGCTGTCGGGCATCACCGCGTGGAATTTCGGCGAATTGCAGGAGGTCATGGAGATACGCCAGGGCGCGCAGACTTTGATCGGCTATCCGGCGCTGGTCGATCGCGGCGACAGCGTGGACCTGGAGGTGCTGGACGCGCCGCAGAAGGCGCGCGAATTGCACCGTGACGGCCTGCGGCGGCTGTTCATGCTGCAACTGAAAGAGCAGGCCAAATACCTGGAAAAAAATCTGCCCGGGCTGCGCGACATGGGCATGCAGTTCCTGCCTTTCGGCGACGCCGCTGCGCTACGTGACCAGTTGCTGCGCGTCAGTTTCGATCGCGCCTGCATGGCCGAACCCCTGCCCGTAACCGAGGCGCAGTTCCGGCAACGCTGCGAAGAGGGCAGGACGCGGCTCACGCTGCTGGCGCAGGAAATCTGCCGCCTGGCGGGCAGCATACTCACCGAGTATCAGTCGCTGCAGAAGAAACTGCAGGGCTTGAAGAACTTGCCGCAGCCGGCGCGCGAAATCGAGGACCAGCTCGCGCGCCTGCTGCCCAAGAACTTCATCGCTGCAACCGCCTGGGAGCGCCTGCAGCATGTTCCGCGCTACCTGAAGGCCGTTGCGCTGCGGCTGGAGAAGCTGCGCGCCGACCCCGCGCGCGATGCGCGCTGGAGCGCCGAGTTTAATCCGCTGTGGCAGATGTGGCAGCGCGAAGACGCGAAGCAAAGAAAGCAGGGCGTGGCCGACCCGCAGCTGGAGCAGTTCCGCTGGCTGCTGGAGGAACTGCGCGTGTCGCTTTACGCCCAGGAATTGCGCACCCCGGTGCCGGTGTCGGCGAAGCGGCTGCAGAAAATGTGGCAGGCGATGCAAAGATGAGAGTGCGAACGGCCTATGAGTGAAATCTCCAAAGCGCTGCTGCGCGCGTTCGCCAGCCTGTTGCATCCGCGCATGCTGCTGCTGCTGCTCTGGCCGGTGCTCATTGCGCTCGCGTTGTGGCTGGGATTGGCGTTCGTGTTCTGGTCGCAGGCGGTGGCCTGGCTGCAACTGCAGTTCGACCAGTCCGCCGCGATCGGCTGGGCCGTCACCGCCTGGCCGCTCGATCTCGTCGCCGCGCACCTCGCCTGGGTCCTGCTCGCGCTGCTATTCATCCCGCTGGTGCTGATCACCGCGGTATTGATCATCGGCGTGTTCGCGATGCCGGCGATGGTCGGCCTGGTGGCGGAGCGCGCCTATCCGGGGCTCGAGCGCAGGCAAGGCGGCACTTTTGCCGGCAGTTTGTGGAACGGGGCCATGACCCTGGCCTGGCTGGCGCTGCTCGTTGCGCTGTCGCTGCCTTTGTGGCTGATCCCGCTGTTCTGGCCGGTGCTGCCGGTGCTGCTGTTCGGCTATCTCAACCAGCGGGTGTTTCGCTACGATGCGCTCTATGAGCACGCGAGCGCCTGGGAAATGCAGACGCTGATCCGCCGCCACCGGCGCGAGCTGTTTTTGCTGGGTGTGGTGGTCGCGCTGTTCGGCCTGATTCCCGTGCTCGGGTTTTTCGCGCCGGTTTACGGCGGCCTCGCTTTCATCCACTATTGCCTGGCGCTCCTCACGCAATTGCGCGACGAGCCGGTGGCGACCCAGCAGGAAACTCCAAGGAGAACATAGATGCCTTTCGGCGCTCTTATCATCGGCGATGAAATCATGCGCGGCAAGCGCCAGGAGAAGCACTTTGCGCAGCTGATCGCCATCCTGCGCAGCCGCGGCCTCGCGCTCGCCTGGTGCGAATACCTGGGCGACAGCCCCGAGCTGATCACGTCCACGCTCAG
>JAJZUN010000408.1 GCA_021848555.1 Pseudomonadota bacterium
TGAGCAGCGCCGCACCACCGGGGCCGGGCTTGGTCACATCGGTGGCGATGTCGAGCAGGCCGCCGGCATCGCCTTCGACCACCAGACTCACGGTGATCGGTTCATTGACGAAAGTCGGATGGGGAAACATCAGGCTCTGCTCCAACTGCACCGCGCCCGGCCGCGGAATCAATTCCGCGAGACCCTTGGCGATACAGCTGTAGAGCAGCATGCCGTGGGCCACGGTGGCGCCGAAGTGGCTCCGCGCGGCGAACACCGGATCGCAGTGGATCGGATTGTCGTCTCCGCTGAGCCGGGCGAAACGGTCGAAATCCGCCTGCAGCAGAACCCGGCAATAAGCCGCGCGCCGCCCCGCGTTCGCCTCTGCGCTCACGCCTCGCCCCCGTACTCGCGCCGCAGCCTGGGCTTTTCCACCTTGCCTGCGGCGTTGCGCGGCAGAACCGGGACGAACATCACGTGCTTGGGCGCCTTGAAGCCGGCGAGCCGGATCTTGCAGTGGGCGATCACCGCTTCGGCGCTGAGCGTTGCGCCCGGCCGCAGGACGATGAGGGCCTTGCCGACTTCGCCCCATTTGTCGTCGTGTACGCCGATCACCGCGGCTTCCGCCACGCCGTCCATCTGAAACAGCGCGTTCTCCACCTCGGCCGGGTAGACGTTCTCGCCGCCTGAGATATACATGTCCTTGGAGCGGTCGACGATGTAGTAGTCGCCGTCCTCGTCATAGTAGGCGATGTCCCCGGAACACAGCCAGCCGTCCTCGAAGGCCTTGGCCGTGGCCTCGGGGTTGCCCCAGTAGCCGGGAGTGAGCCCCGGGCCGCGCAGCAGCAGTTCGCCGCGCTGGTTGGCGCCCAGCGTCCGGCGCGTGGCCGTGTCCACCACCCGCGCCTCGACATACATCACCGGTTTGCCGACGGTGCCGACTTTCTTGCGCGCCGTGGCCTCGTCGGTGAGGAACACGGTCGGCCCGGTCTCGGTCATGCCGAAACCGAAGCATATCGTGATGTTCTTGGCGAGATACTTTTCCAGCAGGCTCTTCGGGATAGGCGCGCCGCCGCAGGCCCAGCTCCGGACCCCGGAAAAATCGGCCGCGTCGAAGCGCGGGTGCTGCGACAGGAACAGGTAGATGGCCGGCACGCCGAACATCACCGTGACGCTGCCTTGCAGCAGTTCCATCGTCTTGTCCACGTCGAACTGGCGCATGATGATGGTGGTGCCGGAGCACATCAGCATCGGGTTCAGGTAGAGGTTGAGGCCGCCGGTATGGAAAAACGGCAGCACCGAGAGCAGCGTGTCTTCGCGCCGCATGCCGGTGGCGAGCATGCCGTTGACCGCGTTGGTGAACGCCATGCCGAAGGTCTGGATCACGCCCTTCGGTTTGCCGGTGGTGCCCGCGGTATAAAGCAGGTACCAGAAGTCGTCGTGATTGCGCCAGGGCATGACCACGCTCGCGCCGGAGGCCGCGGCCAGGCTCGCCGCGTAGCCCACCGCGCCGTCGCGCGCGTCCCCGAGCACCATGCGCCGCTTGATGCCGGCCCCCTCGGCCAGCGCCAGACCCGTCGCCTCGAACTCGGCGCCGAATACCATGGCGCCGGGCGTGGCGTCCTCGACGATGCCGCGCAGTTCATCGAGCGACAGGCGCCAGTTGAGACAGACCATGAGCGCGCCGATCTTGCCGCATGCATACAGCAGCTCCACGTATTCGGCCGAATTGTGGGCCAGCACGGCGACGCGCTCGCCCGGCTTGATGCCCCATCGATCGCGCAGGAATTCGGCGCAGCGGCTGGCGCGCCCTTCGAGTTCGGCGTAGCCGACGCGGCGGCCGGAAAACAAATCCACCAGCGCGGTCTTGTCGGGGAACTGTTGCGCTTGCTTGACCAGCCAGTCGGGGATCAACACCTTGTCCTCCTAGTCGCTCGAGGGGTAATCGCTGAAATCGCGCAGAAACGCATCGACGCCCTGCATCGCCGCGGGCTGCACGATCAATTCGAGAAAATTCCGGCGCTCGGCCTCCAGGTCGGCGGCGAGTTGCGCGCGATCGCCCCACAGCAGCCGCTTCGCGCTGCGCATGGTGGCGACCGGATAATCCGCCGCGCGCCGCGCTGCGGCCGCGGCCGTTGGCTGCAACTGGTCGGCGGCAACCACCTGGTTCGCGAGGCCCCAGGCCACGGCCTCCTCGGCACGGACGCTGCGGTTCAGCAGCAGCGCCGCGGCAGCGCGGTGGATGCCCGCAACCCGCCCGAGCAGCGCGGTCCAGCCGCCGTCGGGGCTGAATCCGGCAGTCGCGTAATGGGCTTTGAACACGGCTTGCGGCGCGACATAGATGAGGTCGGCGGCGAGCACCAGGCCGATGGAACCGCCGGTGACCATGCCGTGCACAGCCGCCACCACCGGCTGCGGCAGATCGATCAACGCCAGGATGGCCTGGTTCAGCCGCCCGACCAGTCCATCGGAATAGGCGTGCAGCGCACCGCGTTCGCGCTGGAAGCGGCGCATGTCGCCGCCGATGGAGAAGGCTGGCCCCTCGGCTGCGAGCAGCACGGCGCGGCAATCCGGGTCGATGCGCAACTGCGTCAGTTCTGCCAGCAGATCATCCAGCAGTTCCGGCACCAGGGCGTTGTGCATGCCCGACCGGCACAGCACGACGCGCGCCACGCCCTCTGCGCGCTCCACGCGCACCAGGCTCATGGCTTGCCGCGGTCCCTGGCGCGCAGCTTGCCGACGATGCCGGTGGGGAAGCGGTACACGCTGACGATGAACAATATCCCCAGCCACAGCAGCCAGCGATCCGGATGCAATAAGTCGGGCAGCAGCGGGATGCCGGCGGCCGCATCGCTGGCGAGTTTCATCAGGTCCTGCAGATAACTCTGCGCGATGACGAACAAGGTCGCGCCCACTATCGCGCCGTACATGGTCCCCATGCCGCCGATAACCACCATCAACAGGATGTCGATCATGATTTCGAAGGACAACGAGGTGTCCGGCCCGTTGTAGCGCAGCCACAGCGCGAGCAGGGCGCCCGCCAGGGTCGCGAACCCGGCCGACAGCACGTTGGAAAACGTCCGATACACGACGGTGCGGTAGCCCAGCGCCTCGGCGCGAAAATCGTTCTCTCGGATCGCCTGCAGCACACGGCCGAAAGGCGAGTTGACGATGCGCAGCATGAGCAGGAACAAGACCACGCTGGCCGCGAACAGCAGATAGTAGGAAATCAGCTTCCCGTCCAGAGAAACGCCCAGAAACGGCTGGTCCGACAGCGCGTAGCCGTGCGACAGCATTTCCGGAACTTTGAAATTGAGGCCGTCCTCGCCGCCGGTGATCTCCGAAAGCTGCGAGGCGAAAGTCTGGAACGCGGAGGCGACGGCGAGCGTGATCATGGCGTAGAAAATCGCTTTCACCCGCAGGCTGAACAGACCGATCACCAGCGACAGCGCGAGGGACATGGCCAGGGCTGCCGCGGTGCCTATGCCCACCGCGGCCCAGGACGGACTCAGACGCGTCAGCGCGATGGCGACGCCGTAGGCGCCGATGCCGAAGAACATGGTGTGCGCAAACGAAACGACGCCGGTATAGCCCAGCAGCAGATCGAAGCTCGCCACCAGCACGATGAAGACGCAGATCTTGGCAGCGACGTTCAGCGCCTTCGCCCCGGGAAAAATGAACGGCGCGAGCGCGAGGCCGGCAACGATCGCGATCAGCACCACGGTCAGGATGCGGTTGCGCGGCAGGTCGCCGGAGAGCACGCGACTTATGAGGGCCATTTCAGAATCACCGAAATGGCCCCTGACTTAGGGGGGCATGAGGGGAGAATCCCCTCATATCGTAACAAGCCCTTGGCATTATCGTTTCGCCACCGGATAGATGCCCTGCGGCCGCCACAAGAGCACGACCACCATCAGCAGGATATTGGAGAACAGCGCCACCTTGGGCGCAAGAAAACCGGTGTAATTGGCGAGCAATCCTACC
>JAJZUN010000409.1 GCA_021848555.1 Pseudomonadota bacterium
GTCCTGCTCATCGGCCTCGGTGACACCAAAGGTGTCGGCCAGCGTCGTGGCCGCCCAGGAACGGGTGGTGGCGAGTTTGGGTCTCGGGTCCACGATCCGGGCGGCGATCAGGGCGAGCACGATATCCCGCTCACGACAGGGCTTGCCCGCGATCACCCCGGGCAGACCTAAGCGCTCCATCATGCGGTGGACTGCCTCCACATGCCCGTGAGGCTGTGAGCGCTCCACCACGAATCCGAGGCCCGCCGGTTGCAGATCCACGCCCTGAAAGACCGCACGCAAAAGCTCGATCTGATGCATCGGGAGATGCGAGAGATTGGCGATCGTGCGCTTCTTCACCTTCTTGCCCTCGCGGTAGGACTCCCGCAAGAGGATGGTGGGGCGTGAACCGCGATTGGGCACGATATGGATATGCATGCCTACTCCATAGCACACGCTGCATGGCAAGCATTAACGCAAGCATTACATGCCTACATTCCGCCAGACCAGAAAGCGCCCAAGCGCTTGATTCTCTGGGCGTTAGGGGGCATTTTTAGGGGGCTTAGGGGGGCAACCTCAGCCTAAAGGGACAGGATAAGATCGGCGTGGCGGTAAGACGCGTGATCAACCGCTACAAGATGGCCAAGCACATGAGTTTGACGATCACCGACACGAGCCTCACCTTTGCCCGTAAGGAAGACGCCATCATTGCGGAGGCCGCCCTCAATGGCATCTCTATCATCCGCACCTCGGTCGATGCAGAGCGGCTCGATGCTGCCAGCTGCGTGCGTCATTACAAATCCCTCTCACAGGTCGAGCGCGCGTTTCGCCATTGCCGGCCGCACATTGTAGATGGAATGGCCTATGGCACGGTATGTGCCCACATCTTCCTCCGCATGCTAGCCTACACCGTCGAGTGGCATATGAGCGAGGCCTGGCGCGAACTGCTCTTTGCTGACGAGGATCAAGCCGCTCGGGCCTCCCGCGACCCCGCCGAACGCTCGGCCGGAGCGAAAGCGAAGGTCGCCCGTCGATGCCACGAGGACGGGACGCCGATCCATAGCTTCCAGACGCTTCTTGCGGAGCTCGCGGCGATTGTGCGTAACACCTGCACGCTCTCGGGCGTGGACGATACCTCGCCCTTTACCATCACGACCCAGCCGAGCCTTTTCCAGCAGCGGGCCCTGGAATGTGTGGCGAGGTTCCCGGTGTAAACAGCACCAGGAACCGCGTTTTCCAGATAGGCAATTGAAATATCAAGGGAAACCGGGTTCTTCTGGAAAGAATTCAGTTTAGGGCGGGGTTGTTGGCCGCCTGTCACTTGTAACACATAGGATGACGGCGGCGACTAAGCGAATAGCGCAACACACCCCATTACACTCGAGGACGTCGTATGCGAACGCGTAACGGGCAAGCAGCGGTGGATTTTCGGGCAATGGATGTCGATGGGCAGATGCATAAATTGAGCGACTACCGGGGGCGGCGTGTGCTTCTTTCCTTTTTTAGGGACCCGTCATGTCCGTTCTGTAATCTGCGGCTCTTCCAGATCGCGCAACGGCATGCAGACTGGAAAAAAGCCGGGCTCGTTGTCCTGGCGTTTTTCAAGGCCGATCCGAATGATGTCATCCGCTATGTGGCGCGCCACCCTAGGCCTTTTGTCATCGTGCCAGACCCGAACGGAAATCTATACGAAGCCTACGGGATCGAACGGTCGTGGGTGGGGGTTGTGCGGGCCATGATGTTGCGGATGCCGGCCATGGCTCGCGGCCTACGGCTCTACGGGTCTACGCCACATATGGCGATGCTAAGCGGCCAACTTCCCGCGGATTTTCTTCTGGATGAGACGGGCCACGTCATTCGTGCCTATTATGGACGAGACATCAGCGACCATATCCCCCTGGCGGAGATCGAGGCGGTTCTCGAGTACGCATGCTCCCAGCCTATCACACCTGTCGGTAGGCGGTTTGGCAGGATACAGGAAGGGGGACCGGCGTAGGGACCCTTCGGGCATGGACCGTCCAGGCGCTTGATAGACATCTGTAGGCCCGAACGCAAACCATGGTCGCCGAATTCGGTGTAAAAAAGGGGGGGGGATTGGGCATGCGAATCTTAGCGACAGGGATCTTGCGGCAGTGGCGCCTGTTCTCCGTGGGCGCATGTTTGTGAGTGTGCGGCTTTAGGCCTGCCGGAACCCTGGCTAAGCAGTCCCAGGTTCGCAAGGATCCACGGCGTCAAATAGTTGAGGAATATCTCGATATCGATCGTGACACTTAAAGGACTGCGCAATAAATTGCCGCCAATATTGAAGTAGACAAGCCAAGAGCCGAAAAGGAAACTTATGGCAAGCGTCTTCCGTAGATGGGTGGGCGCGCCAACCGTGCGAATAATGAAGCGGAATGAGGCGACCGCATGTCTGAACCACTTGGACTCTTGATCCTCCCATTCTCGCATAAATTGGCTCTGTCGAATTTTATGTGGGTTAACCCGCTATATGCGGGTTGATCTTCGAGAAGTCGAGTTTGCCTGCGATCAAGAAGATCACAGTACGAATAGTCGCAAACCGGCCATAACCGCGGGCCTTGCGCTTGGCCGCCTGAAAGAGTCCGTTCAGGGCTTCGAGAAAGCCGTTCGTGGCCCGCGTTTGCGCCCAGGCGATGATGCCTTCGAGGTGAGCGCGTACGAGGCGAGCGACGGCCTTCATGGGCTCAACCTTCGAGCGGGCGACGTTGGCACACCACTGCTTCAACATCAGGCGTACGACATTCACCTGTTTGCGGTTCAGGATCTCGCGCAGCTGCTCCCGATACACCCAGGCCCGGGCGGTGCGTTTGGTCGTCACGTCTGCCATCAAGGCCTCGAGGTCATTCCGGGCGGCGGCGGTGAGCGAACGGGAATCCTTGAGGAGCGTCCAACGCAGGCCCTTCAGGGCCGGATCGCGCTTTTGCTCGGCGCGTCGGGTGAGATCAAGCGCATGGGAGGCGTGCGCGATGACGTGGAATTTGTCGAAGGTGACCTGAGCGTTGGGAAACTCGCGCGCCACCCCCTTGATGAAGGCCGGCGACATGTCGATCGAGACCGACTCGATGGCCGGAAGATCGCCGCCATGGGCCCGGATGTCTTGGGCCAAGCGTTCGACGGCCTTCGCATCCCGTTCCCCGGTCACGGCGATGACGGCCCGGCGGGCGCTATCGGCGGCGATTGTGACGTAGTCATGCCCTCGGGCTTTGGAGGTCTCATCAATGGCCAGGCTCTCCACTCCGGAGAGATCCTGCTGGGCCACGGCTAAGTCCACGTAGCGCTCGCAGAGGCTCATGACGCGATAAAGGCTCACCCCCGTCAAGCGCGCTACGGCGCGGAAGGGCATCTCCCGGCAAAAGGCCAGGATCAGGGCCTCGAAGAGCAACGTGAAGCCCGCAAGCCGGCCCACGAAGGCGGGCTCGACCTGGCGGACATTCCCGCCGGCAAGCTTCACGCGCGGTACGCGTACCTCGAGGAAGCACTCATGCTGGAAGAAGTTCAAATGCCGGTAGCGCTTGACCGTGGTGTCATAGACGGGGTGTTCCCCGGCCACTTCAGGATGTCCAAACCGGCTGCCAGAGATAAAGTCCACAGCAATCGTCAGTGTCCGGGCCGGGGCATCGAAGGCCACGTCCCGCACAAACCAGGGCGCTTCAATGCCTAAGGCCGCCTCGAACAGCTTCGTTTCCGCCATGACCGCCACTCCTCATTGGGTTTCCTGGCGATATTCTATCCATGATCGGTACCCACTCGAAATTCAACAGAGGCTAAAGATTAGCTGTCCAATTTTAGTCTGCTGAGCTAATGTTCAAAATTCTAGCCGGGGACTTTCCGGGGACTCAACCCGGCAAATCGGTACAAAACAGCACATGAAGGTGGAACGGGCGGTCCTCGTTGTGCCAGTAAAACAATCAGTTACAATCACAAAGCCAACTACGAAC
>JAJZUN010000410.1 GCA_021848555.1 Pseudomonadota bacterium
CGGATGTGCTCCCAGAGGTTGCGGTACATGGGCATTTCGCCGCCGGGAATGTTGTCGGCAATGGGCACGCGCGGCAGCTTGACGATGCCGCATTCGATGGCGTCCATCAGCGAGAAGTCGGACATCGTCCACGGGAACAGCGTGCCCTCGGCATAACCCGAGCCGCGCAGGAAGAAGGGCGTGGCAGACAGGTCCATCACGCGCGCGATGCCAATGCTGCGCGCCACGCCTTCCAAGCCGCTGATCCACAGGCGTGCCGCCTCGTTGTTGTGCTCGGCTTCCTGTTTCTCTTCACCGCTGAGATCTTCGTCCGGCGCCGCAGGCTTCTCACGGTAACAGTGGTGGGCCTCGTCGTTGATCACCATGACGTGCGGCAGGCCCATCAGCTCGGGGCATACGCGCTGCAGCATCTGGCCTTCGGATTCCAGCGTCTGTGGCGCGTCTCCCGTTCGGCCTTGCAGCAGCTGGCGACCACCCTTGGACAGCTCCATGCGCTCGCGCAGCTTGAAGGCGTGGTAGTTGGTGATGACGATCTTGGCGCGCCCCAGGTCTTCCAGCATGTCGGCGGGCACCAGTTCGCGGCTGCGGTAGTAGCTGTCCGGGTCATTGGGCAGCAGCACCCGCAAGCGATCGCGGATCGTCAGGCCCGGCGTGACGATGAGAAAGCCGCGCGTGAACTTGCGGCCGGCGGGGCGACGCACTGCGTTCACCGTCTGCCAGGCGATGAGCATGGCCATGACCGTGGTTTTGCCGGCGCCGGTGGCCAGTTTCAGCGCCAGGCGGCTGAGCCCTGGATTAGCTTCCGCATTGGCGTTGTCCAGGTGTTCCTGAAAATGTGCGAAGCGTCTGCCGAGTTGTGGTGCCACCTCGGCGAGCCAGATCGCGGTCTCGACCGCTTCCACCTGGCAGAAGAACGGCCGTACTCCAGAGAAATCGAAGTGCCGCCAGTGCTGTAGCAGGCGCACCGTTTCGAGCGTCACACCCCAGGTATTGGGATCGGGCAGCGCGCGCCACTTGTCCACCTCGGCGCGCACGCCGTTGATGATGCCGGCGTGGCTGTACTGCTGCTGCGCGCTGCTGTGCGCGTCGAGCGCGAGAGACTGTTGCTCGGATTTGCCCCGCTGCTTCTTCGGTTTGGGAATGGGGGTGACGAAGTCGGCGCGGCGGCGCGATTCGACGATGTTCTGCGTCGGCTGACCGGTATCGTCCAACTCCCAGTGACGCGAGGGATACGCGTAGGGGGAGTTGAGGATGGGGTGCTCGAAGAAGGCGCTGTTCACGCGCGATGCATCGCGGGTGGATTGCAAAACCAGGCCAAGTCTCTCGCATGCACGTGCACGGTCTCCTTCATGGCTGACGCCTCATCAGGCTATTCAACATGAGGCGAGCCGTTGCCAGCGCTACTTTACCTGTTTCAGGTGACTTGCTCGCTCCTGCGTCTACAGGCGGCCTAGTCGGCTCCTTGGGAGTTCGATTTCCGCAGCATGCGGATGCCCGCGGATTCGAGCCATCGATGAATCCGGCGGTGAGATTCGGCTCCGGGCGTCGTATCGAAAACTGCTAATCTGCCGCGTTCTCGAAATTGACCTTCGCGTCCCAATGCCTAAGCCACCTCGCCCCCAGCCGGTTGCTCTGCGCATCGAGCTGCTCGAAGTCGTCCCGCTGGTCTGGCGACGCGTGCTGGTCTCGAGCCACTGGACGCTGGCGAGCTTGCACCACTACTTGCAGTGGGTGATGGGGTGGACGGAGTCGCATGCCCACGAGTTTCAGGTGGGCGATACCGTCGTTGCACCCGCCTGGTGGAATCGCGAAATGGGTTTAGGAATTGTGCCACGCCCATGCAAGGACGAGCTTAAAGTCTCGGTAGCCGCAGTGGCTGCGGAGGTCGGAATGGCGGGCACGCTGACCTATGTCTACGACATGGGGGATCACTGGCGGCACCGGATCACGGTCGAGCGCGTGCCCCAGCGACTCCTGCAGGCCGACGTGTCCTTGCCGATCTGCCTGGCGGGTGAGAACGCGTGTCCGCCGGAGGATGTGGGCGGGGTCGGTGGCTATGCGGAATTCCTGGAGGCCTTGAATGATCCCGAAGATGATCAACACGACGCCATGGTGCGTTGGGTCGGCGGGGTCTTCGATCCGCACGGATTCGATTTGAACCGGATCAATCGGGACTGGCGCCCTGGGCGCAGGGCAAGGGAGCGCTGAAATGCAGGACTCGGGCGGCGCGACTGGCCGCGCCTGGTCCCATTCTTCGCCTACCCACCGCAGATTCGCAAGGCGATCTGCATCACCAATGCCATCGAGTTGGTGAACGACGGCCTGCGCAGGCTGAGCAAGCACCGCGACGCGTTCCCCAGCGACAAGGCACTGATCAAGGTGCTCGATCTGGCCCTACGCAATATCAGCAAGCGGTGGACGCTGCCGATCCGCGATTGGAAGGTCGAGCTCAACCGCCTTACCATTCAGTTCGAGGACCGCATCCCTCAGCTGTAAGACCCAGCGCGTTTACACGAAATTCTGCACACGCTTGGACTGAGTCCGGCGCGTTCGGATCGGGTTCTTCAAACTGCTCAGGAGAGGAGATGATCGACCCGGCAAGCCAGACCCAACTAAAGGACGCCATCGCGGACTGCATCGGCACCGACCAAGGGGTGCTGGACACGCTACGGGATGAGATCCGCCCTCTGAAGAGCGCCACCCGCCGCATCCAACCGCGCGCCACGACATCGATCTCTCTGGTCGGCACCGATGGCGGCAACAACCAGCTCCAGTTCGACCCCTTCCTGATTCAGCTCGTCCGGGTGGTCGATAGCAGTAACAACGAGTACTGCCTGGAGGCCGTCTCGCCCACGACTCCGATCCAGAAGCTCAATGCGCGACAGTTTGCTGCGGACGGCTCGGCACGAACGGCGTTAGGCGAGATGATGGCCTTTCTGGGTGCGGACAGCCTGCCGGCGCTCTCCCACATGATTCGGCCAACCGTTAAGGGGAAGCCGGTTTCGCCCAGCTGGGTGCAGGTCTACCGGGAACTGGTCGAGTGGGCGATCTTGTTCGCCATCCTGAAGAAGGACTTTGGTACCGACACCTTGATCATTTGCGACGGGCTACTGCGCAGCAAAGTCTTCGCCAAGGACCTGTTCCAGCGGCTGCTCCGGGGCATGCAGGACCGCGTCGACGCGCAGTGGAACAAGAGTCACCGTCGGGTGTATCTGGCCGGCGTGGCCAAACACAGCAAGGTGCTTTCACGGTATCGCCTCGCCATGGCACTGGAAGGCGTCCTTCAGACCGACTACCCGGCCTACGTGGAGGTGTCGCGTGATGTCGAGGAGAAAGCCTACGTTTGGTCGGAATTCGCACGAGGCGATGACCGCGCCGGCGAGGGTGGAGAGATCAACAAGTTCGTCGGCGGCAAGATGTTCCTGGTCAAATTCGGCTCGCATCGACGTGACCCCGTATGGCCGGTCGACATTTTTGTGCCGCAGGTTGGGGAAGCTCAAACGATTCTTGGCTCGATGCTGGCCGACGCGATCAACGGCTTCCCGGTACCGCACTACCCACGTTGCCTTCAAAAGGCACATGAAAACGCGGCCCTAGTCGATTTCGATTTCGACATCCTGCAGGACTTCATCTACGAAGGTGTGCGATCGAGTCTCGGTGGTGATGCGGGAACCTTGGACGCGTTTCAGCTACAGGATACCGACCCAGCGCAACGCAGGTACGGATAAGGGAGTACAACATGGCGGAAATCCAACTCTTTCCCAGGGAACAGGTCGTCGGCATCTTCCGGGGCTTTCAGCAAGGAGGCATGGAGTTCCACGCCGACCTGGTGCTGCCCTACCGGAACGAGTTCCAGAACATCCCGATGCACGGGCAGTTTCTCCTCGTCCAATTGGAGACGCCCGATGAGGCGGTGTTGGGCCGA
>JAJZUN010000411.1 GCA_021848555.1 Pseudomonadota bacterium
AGGAGGCTCGCCGCGCTATCAGCTCTACCCAGCGGCGGATGGGCGGATCGTCGCCGTGGCCGCGATCGAGGATCGGTTCTGGGCGGCGTTCTGCACCGCGATCGACCTTGCGCCGGAGCTTCAGGACGATGTCAGGGATCCGGAGGCTACCAGGCGCGGCGTAGCCGCCCTCGTCGCGGCGCAACCCTCCGAGCATTGGCGGGCGGTGTTTGCGCAGGCCGATTGCTGCTGCTCGATCGTCGCGACGCTGGCGGAAGCGATGGCCGACCCACATTTCGTGGCACGTGGGCTCTTCACCTATCGCCTTGTCAACGATTCCGGTGCGACCATGCCGGCTCTGCCAATGCCGATTGCCCCCCAGTTTCGTGCTCCCGCCGAGGCCATGCCGCGCCGCGCACCCATGCTTGGTGCCGATAATGATAACGATGATTTCGCATGAAAGCGGTTGTCGTGCCCGCGCCGATGGAATTCGAGCGCGTCTTCGTCGCCGAGATACCGGACCCGGTACCCGGCCGCGGCGAGGTGGTCATCGATGTCGCCGCAGTAGACACCAATTATCCCGATTTCCTGGTCATCGAGGGCAAATATCAGTTCCGTCCACCGCCGCCATTCTCACCGGGCAAAGCCGCCGCCGGGCGGATTGCGGCGCTCGGCGCGGGGGTTGGCGGGTTCGCGATCGGTGATCACGTCGCGGTGCAGGTGGAATATGGCGCCTATGCCGAAAAGCTCTGCGCGCCGGCGGCGCAATGCTTTCCGATTCCCGATGGTGTCGATTTCGAGACCGCGGCGGCGCTTGGCCTTACCTATCAGACCGCGCATTTCGCGCTCGCGGAGCGGGCGCGACTGCAAGCTGGTGAAAGCGTTCTGGTCCTCGGTGGCTCGGGCGGCATCGGCACTGCGGCGATCCAGCTCGCGCGCGCTTTTGGCGCCTCGCCGGTGATCGCCTCGGTCCGCGCCGTTGAGGACGCGGCAATCGCGCGCGCCGCCGGCGCCGATGTCGTAATCGAAGCCGGCGCCGCTCTGGCGCCGGATGACTTCCGCGACGCGGCACGAGCGGCCACCGGCGGGCGTGGTGTTGACGTGGTGATCGACCCGGTCGGCGGCGCTTACGGTACCGCTGCCCTGCGGGCGCTCGCCTGGTGCGGGCGGCTCGTCGTGATCGGGTTTGCAAGCGGTGAGATCCCAGACTTTCGGGCCAATTACCTCCTGGTCAAGAACATCGCCGTGCTCGGTCTGCAATGGTCCGATTATCGCGAGCGCGCGCCAGCACTGGTCGCGCGCGTACAGGCGGATCTGTTCGCGCGCCATCTCGAGGGCCAGCTCACCCCGGTGATCGATAGCCGGCTGCCGCTTGAAGAGTTCAAGGTAGCGCTGCGGGCGCTGCGCGATGGTGCGGTACAGGGCAAGATCATTCTCACTCTGCCCTGACCGCTGCGCCCGAGGCGGCGCGGTTATTTTTTCACCAACGGGCAGCGGCTTTCGGCCAGCGGAGCATAGGCTTCATCCCCGGGGATGATTTTCACGATCTTGACCAGATCCCAGGGGCCCGTCGATTCCGCCGGCTTTTTCGCCTCGGCCAAGTACATGTCATGTACCATCAGTCCGTCGGCGCGGAGATGGCCATTGCGGGCAAAGAAATCGTCGAATTTCGTCTCGCGGAGCCGCGCCATCACCTTGTCCGCGTCTGCGGTGCCGAGATCCTGCACCACTTGTAGATAATGCCGGACAGCGGAATAGATGCCAGCCTGTATCATTGTTGGCATGGCGTGGAACTGCGCATCGAAGCGCTTGCCGAATTCCCGTGTTGCTTCGTCATAGTTCCAGTCGTAACCAGTAATAAATTGCATCTCCTGCACCACTGGAAGCCCAAGAGCTTTTATGTCTGTATTAAAAATCAAAAGACCCACAATTTTTTGATCATTTCGCGACAGGCCAAATTCAACTGCCTGCTTCAGAGCGTTGGCAGTATCAGTGCCAGAGTTCGCAAGTCCGATCACCTGCGCGTGCGAAGCTTGTGCCGCAAGAAGATAGGTTGCGAAGTCACTAGTGCTGAGTGGATGCCAGGAAACCCCGAGGACCTTGCCGCCGAGCTGCTTCACGGTATCGGCGGTCTCGCTCTCGAGTGCGTGTCCGAATGCATAATCGGCGCCGATGAAATACCATGTCTTGTCGCCTTTAGGAACGAGCGCCCGCGCGGCCCCCGTCGCCAAGGAATAGGTATCGTATACATAATGGATTCCGTATGGGCTACACGCCTCGTTGGTCAGCCGATCGGTCGCAGAGCCGGCTGCAATGGTGATCTTTTTATGCTCCTGGCCAATCTTCTGAATTGCCAGGGCGGCAGCAGAATCAGTCGATTCGATTGCCATCTCGGTCTTGTCGACATCAAACCATTTTCGTACGATCGAGGAGGCGATTTCTGCCTTGTTCTGATAGTCCGCCGAAAGAATCTCGATCGGGCGGCCGAGAACCTTGCCACCAAAATCCTGCACCGCCATGCGCGCGGCCACCACGGCGCCAGGCCCACCATTGCTCGCATAGACACCGCTCATATCGACAATCACGCCGATCCGAAACGGCACCTCATCGGCACGCCCCATCAGGGGTGACGAAAGGAGAGCCGCAGCGGCTATGAGCAGCGCGGTTAGCGTGGAGCAGATGGGCAACCATCGGCCACGTCTCGTGCCTTGCTGCAGTGGTGATTGGGAGTTTCGTAAATATCTCATAGTTTCCTCCACGTATTGGCTGGATGTGTTGTCTCCTTTGCGCAATGGCGACATACCAGCGGGGGCGGCGGAACTCATCGCCGGCGTGCCTCATTCCGCCAGCCGCAACTGCATTACACCTCCTGCCATTGGCAATATCCATGTAGCAGCCTGCCGGCTGCCATACGATTTCTTGGAGGCCGCTCTCTAGCACTCAGATAACTTGCGGCAATCCGGGCGTAGCGGCCGTGGAATAAGTCGATATCGCCTCCAGAACGGCTGAGTTGCTGTTTACCACGGAAACACGGACGCGCATCCAAATACGTGTACCTCTGGCTTCACCGTGCCCAGATTGGCTGCACCTTTTGGGGCGTGGCTCGATCATGATAATCTCGTGCTCATGCGTCGTAGCGGCCAGGTGCATCGGTGCTGTAGACGCTGAAGCGCACTTTCAGTAGCCCGTGCAGATAGTTCTCCATCACCGTGTTCAACGAGAGCACAAGTAGTGCCTCCCGATGCGTTCGATTCATCTTAACTCTCCTTGGCAAGGGGCTTGCCCCAGCCACCACCGCCTGCGGTGCAGATATCCAGCCGGTCACCACGGCCCATCAAATGCGGGCCGCTTTTCGAATCTAGCCTGCAGATGGCGCCGTCGGCCGTCAACAGCGTGAACTGGGCGAGGCCGCCTGCCGCGCCGCCATTCACACCGGCAGCCGGCGTCACCGTACGCTCACCCAGCACGGAGGCTTGCACGCCATCTGTGAGCATCTCCACCACCCGGCGAACCCCTGCACCGCCTCGCCACTGTCCGGCGCCGCGCGTTTTCCGTAGCAATTCATAGGCGTGGAAGCGAACTGGGAAGGAAGATTCAAGCGCCTCGATCGGCAAGTTCATCGTGTTGCCCATGTGGACACGTTGGCCGCTGGCACCGTCATGACCAAGTCGGGCGCCCATGCCACCTCCCACCGTCTCGTAATGTACGAAGTGGCGGCCCCTTGTTGGGTCATAGCCGCCAAAGGTGACGACGCAGGCGGAGCCATAGCTACCGCCTGGCACACGCTCCGGGAATGCCTTGGCAAGGGCACCCAACAGCACGTCGACGATACGGTTCGATGTTTCCGTGTTCGCGGCGACGACCGGAGCGGGGTAAACAGCATGCGCCAGGCTACCTTTGGGCGCATTGATCGATACTATGGAATAGGCACCAGAGTTC
>JAJZUN010000412.1 GCA_021848555.1 Pseudomonadota bacterium
ATCTCGGCACGCCGCAGTCCTACATGGGCACCTTCCCCGCGTTCCTTGCCGCCTGGGGCCCGGTCGACATGGGGTTCGGTTCGGGACAGGGCGTGAAATGCACCCACTCCGAGCATCTGTACGGCGAATTCTGGCACCGCGCGTTCACCGTGTGTCCCGACACACCGATGTGCAATTACGTGATTTCCTGCGGCGCCAATGTGGAAGCCTCGGGCGGCGTGGTCGGCGTATGGCGCCACGCGAATGCGCGCGAGCGCGGCATGAAACGGGTGCAGGTGGAGCCGCATTTGTCGGTCACCGGCGCCTGCTCGGCCGAATGGGTGCCGATCAAACCGAAGACCGATCCGGCTTTCCTGTATGCAATCGCGCATGTGCTGCTGCATGAGGCCGCGCGCGAACGCCTCGACCTGGCGTTTTTGAAGGCGCATACGAATTCGCCTTATCTGGTCGGCGCGAACGGATTTTTCCTGCGCGACGCGACGACGAAGAAGCCCTTGCTCTGGGATTTGAAGCGCAACGCGGCGGTGACGTACGACACGCCTGACTGCGATCCGGCGCTGGAAGGCAGCTTCAGCTGCGATGCGGTGGAAATCGGCCCGGACGCCGCAGTGCTGGCGCAGGGCAGGCTAGCCGGCAGCCCCTCGTTCGGCAAGCTCCTCGCGCACATGCAGCCGTACTCGCCCGAGTGGGCCGCGGGCATCTGCGACGTGCCGGCGGCGACCATGCGCCGCATCGCCAACGAGTATCTCGATCACGCCCAGGTCGGAGCGACCATAGAGATCGAAGGCAAGACCATGCCCTACCGCCCGGTATCGGTCAGCCTGGGCAAGACGGTGAACAACGGCTGGGGCGGATTCGAATGCGTCTGGGCGCGCACCCTGCTCGCCACCCTGGTGGGCGGCCTGGAAGTCCCCGGGGGCACGCTGGGCACCACGGTGCGCCTCAACCGCCCGTTGTCGGAGCGGCTGGAGAGCGTGAAGCCGGGGCCGGACGGCTTCATGCACTATCCGATGAACCCGACCGACCGCGAAAACTGGAGCCCGCGGCCGAATATACGCAATGCCTACCGAACCATGGTTCCGCTTGCGGCCAACGGGCCGTGGAGCCAGGCGCTGGGGCCCACGCATTTTTCCTGGATGTTTCAGAAGGAGACGCCCAAAGGCCTGCCCACGGTGACCTTGCCGGAAGTCTGGTTCGTGTACCGCACCAATCCGGCGATCTCGTTCTGGGACACCAAGGGCGTGTCGGCGACCATGGCGCGCTTTCCCTTCGTGGTCGCGATGGCGTACACGCGCGACGAGACCAACCACATGGCCGACATCCTGCTGCCGGATGCGACCGATCTGGAAAGCCTGCAGCTGATACGCATCGGCGGCTCCAAATACATCGAGCAGTTCTGGGAATGCGAAGGTTTCGCGCTGCGCCAGCCGGTGGTGGAGGCGCAGGGCGAGGCGCGCGATTTCACCGACATCGCCACCGAACTCGCGCGCCGCACCGGCCTGCTGGAGGAATACAACGCCGCGATCAACCGCGGCGCAGGCGGGGTTCCGCTGAAGGACAAAAACAAGAAATGGGATTTTTCGCTGGACACGGCGCGTGCATACGGCCGTGACGAGATCTGGGATGCGGTGTGCAAGGCGGCCAGCGCCGAGCTGACCGACGGCAAAGAGGAGCATGGGCTGGACTGGTGGAAGGAAAACGGTCTCGCGACCAAGCCGTTCGCGCACGCCGACTGGTATCTGTTTCCCACCTTGGCGGCGCAGGGCCTGCGTTTCGAGATGCCGTATCAGGAACGCCTGTACCGGATCGGAAAGGAGCTGGGCAACCGGCTGCACGAAAACGACATGCAATGGTGGAACGAGCAGCTCGCCGAGTATCAGACGCTGCCGGTGTGGAAGGATTTTCCGGGCCTGTGGGAAAAGTCGCTGGTGAGTATGGGAGGCAAGACCGGGGATTTTCCGTTCTGGCTGCTGACCTCGCGCAGCATGCAGTATTCCTGGGGCAACAACGTCGGCATCCAGCTGATCAAGGAAGTGGCGGACAACATTTCCGGGCATCGCGGCGTGATCATCAATGCCGGCGCGGCGGAGAAACTGGGGGTCGCCGACGGCGATATCGTCGAGATCGCCACGCCGCTGCACAGCGTCAGCGCCCGCGCGGTGGTGCGCCAGGGAATACGCCCCGACACCTTGTTGCTGATCGGGCAGTTCAGCCACTGGGTGACGCCGTTCGCCAAGGATTTCGGCGTGCCCAGCATGAATTCCCTGGTGCCGATGTCGATGGCGCTGACCGATGCCACAGGCTCCGGGGCAGACATCGTGCGCGTGAGCGTGAAACGCGCCGGGGGTGGAAAATGACCCGCTGGGCGATGGTCGCGGATTTGCGCCGCTGCGTCGGCTGCCAGACCTGCACCGCGTCATGCAGGCAGACCAACGCGACCCCTCCCGAAGTGCAGTGGCGGCGCGTGCTCGACATGGAGGTCGGCGAATATCCGGCGGTGAAACGCGCCTTCGTGCCGGTAGGCTGCATGCATTGCGACGAACCGCCGTGCATGCACGTGTGCCCCTCGACGGCCACGAAAAAGCGCGCCGACGGCATCGTCACCATCGACTACGACCTGTGCATAGGCTGCAGCTATTGCGCGGTCGCCTGCCCCTATCAGGCGCGCTACAAGACCGACAGGGCCACTTTCGCCTACGGCAAGCCGACCGCTTCCGAAGAGCAGGGCTTCGACCCGAAACGCCTGGCGGTGGCGACCAAATGCACTTTCTGCGTCGATCGCATCGATGCCGGCCTGGCGAAAGGGCTGAAGCCGGGCATCGATCCGGAGGCCACACCCGCCTGCGTCAATTCCTGCATCACCCAGACGCTGAGCTTCGGCGATTTCGACGATCCGCACAGCAATATCTCGCAGCTGCTCGCCGAAAATCAAACCTTCCGCATGCACGAGGAGCTGGGCACCGGTCCCGGGTTCTACTACATCTGGGACAAGAAGGTTGAGGAGACGAAAACATGAGCTTCGGACCGAAACCCTGGCACCAGACCAACTGGGATTTTCGTGCGGCCTTCAATTTCATTTTCGGCGGAGCCGGGGCCGGACTGCTGATCGCCGCGGCGTTTTCCGGCGCCGCCGGCAATGCGCTGCGTGCCGAGATGCTGCTCGGCATGGCGCTGATCGGCGCCGGACTGATTTCGGTGTGGTTCGAAATCGGCCGGCCGCTGCGCGCGATGAACGTCGGCTTCAACCCCTTCACTTCGTGGATGACGCGCGAATCGTTCGCGGCCGGCCTGGTATTCGCGTTCGGGCTGGCGGCGGTGTGGCTGGGCAGCCAGCCGTTGGCGCTGGCCGCGGCGCTGGCGGCCGTGGTCTTCGCCTACTGCCAGGGGCGGATCCTGCAGGCGGCCAAAGGCATACCGGCGTGGCGCGTTCCGGCGCTGATCTGGCTGATATTCACCACGGCGCTGGCCGAAGGCGCCGGCCTGGTCGTCGCACTGGCCGCGCTGTTCGACACACCCGCGCGGGGCGCCCTGGCCTATTTTTCGCTGGCGCTGATCGCGCGCTCGCTCGCCTGGTCCATTTACCGCGGCGGCGCGGCGAAAATCGTGGTGCGCGCGGCGCTGACGCGATTGGAGCGGTCGGGGAAAATCCTGATCCAGTTCGGCACCATCGCGCCGCTGGCCTTGCTGCTTGCGGCATGGTTCGCGCCGGATGCCGCGCGGGTTCTGGTGCTACTGGCAGGCGTTGCAGCGCTGGCCACGGGCTGGCAGTTCAAATTCGTGCTGATCACCCGCGCCGCCTATAACCAGGGGTTCGCATTGCCGCATCTGCCCGTGCGCGGCACCAGATAACATTAGAATGATCGAAATGGCCTTCCGCATCAGAGGGAAGCGGGGGCCAGGGGTGTGGCGTTTCC
>JAJZUN010000413.1 GCA_021848555.1 Pseudomonadota bacterium
TCGCGCGCGTGTGGCACCAGGTGACCGATATCGCCGCGGCGATCAGCAGTGGCTCGTTCCGGACGATGGGCATGGTGGTGGCGCCGTGTTCGATGCGCTCGATGTCAGAAATCGCCTCTGGCGTCACCAGCTCGCTGCTGACCCGCGCCGCCGATGTGACGCTGAAGGAGCGGCGGCGCCTGGTGCTGATGGTGCGCGAAACGCCGCTCCATACCGGCCATCTGCGCACGATGCTGGCGCTCTCGGAAATCGGCGCCATCATCACCCCACCGGTTCCAGCCTTCTATGCGCGGCCCGAGAGTCTCGACGCGATGGTCGACCATACCGTCGGACGCGTGCTCGATCTTTTCGATATCGATACCGGCATGGTGCGCCGCTGGCGCGACCCAGAGGGAGGAACACGTGACGCCTGACAGAGGAACGCTCGCCCCCGTCACCACGCTGCGCGGCTGGCTCGACCATCTCGCCGCGCGCGACCGGCTCGCGGTGATGCGCCCGGGGCTCGGCCTGGTGCATGAAATCGCGGCGGTCGCCAAGCGACTGGATGGGAGAAAGGCGACCTATTTTCCCGCCCCGGGTGGCCACGCTATTCCCGTGCTCTCCGGTCTGGTCAGCGATCGTGGCTGGATGGCCGAGGCCATGGGGGTTCCACCCGCCGGGTTGCTCAAGCGCTTTCAGGACGCCGCGGCGAACCCGCTCCGATGCCGGGAGGTGCGGCAGGCCCCGGTGCAGGCGGTGGTTCACGATCAGGTCGACCTGACCACGCAGCTTCCCGTGCCGACCCACAACGAATTGGACAGCGGCGCTTACATCACCGCCGGCCTGTTGATCGCGCGCAACCCGACGAACGGCGTCCAGAACGTCTCCATCCATCGTCTCCAGATCAGCGGACCAGACCGCATGGGCGTGCTGCTGCTGCCCCGGCACACCCTCGCCTATCTGCATCTCGCGGAACAGACGGGGCGCGATCTCGAGGTGGCGGTGGTGATCGGCGTGGATCCGCTGACGTTGCTCGCTTCGCAAGCGATTGCCCCGCTGGACACGGACGAGCTGGAGATTGCCGGCGCGCTGCATGGCGCCCCGCTCGATGTCGTGAAATGCCGCACCAACGACGTCCGCGTCCCGGCCGCAGCGGAAATCGTGCTCGAGGGGCGGATTTCGCCGAGCGAACGCGCGCCGGAAGGCCCGTTCGGAGAATTCCCGCAATACTACGGAGAGCGCGCCGAACGCCACGTCTTGCGGGTGGATGCGCTCACGCATCGCCGCGGTCCCCTATTCCACACGATCGTCGGCGGTGGCCTCGAGCATCTGCTGCTGGGCGGCATACCGCGCGAGGCGACGCTGCTGGCCCATTTGCGCCGCAGCTTCCCGGGCGTGCTGGACGTACATCTGGCACGCGGCGGCGTGTGCCGCTACCACCTCTACGTCAAGCTCGAGAGCCAGAGCGAGGGCGAGGCCAAGAACGTCATCATGGGCGCGTTCGGCGGGCATTACGACATCAAGCAGGTCATCGTCGTCGATCCCGATGTCGACATCCACGATTCGACCGAAGTGGAATGGGCGGTGGCCACGCGGTTCCAGGCTGACCGCGACCTCGTTGTCGTCTCACACGCCCAGGGCTCCAAGCTCGATCCGTCCGCACGCGACGGGCTGGGCGCGAAGATGGGTCTCGATGCGACCGTGCCGTTCGGCGCGCCCTCTATGAAATTCAAGCGGATCGCCGTCCCCGGCGAGAACACGGTCGATCCCGCGACGCTCGTGGACCCTCGGCCACCATCCGCCTGGCGGGAGATCCGCTGACTGCCGCACGCCAACGAGACGCTGTCCAAGAAGACCGCAAACCAAGGGGAGGTTGAGCATGTCCATGACCGGCGCCGCGATGCCGCCTACTGTCGGAGTAACCGGGCGGCAGATGGCTATCGCCATCGTCGCTTCCTGCCTCGGCTGGTCGCTCGACCTGTTCGATCTGTTCATCCTGCTCTACGCGGCACCGGCGGTCGGTGCTGCATTCTTTCCCTCCAGCCGCCCAACGCTTTCACTCGCCGCGGTCTATGCCTCCTTCGCGGTGACCGTTCTGATGCGGCCCGTCGGCTCGGCAATCTTCGGCTCCTATGCTGATGTGCATGGGCGCAAGAACGCCATGACCATTGCCGTGGTCGGCGTGGGCGTGGTGACGGCGTCCTTCGGTTTGCTGCCGACCATCGCGCAGATCGGCGTGGTCGCGCCGGCGCTGTTCCTGGTGTTGCGCTTGGTCCAGGGCGTGTTCGTGGGCGGCGTGGTGGCCAGCACGCACACCGTTGGCACCGAAAGCGTGCCGCCGCGCTGGCGCGGTTTCCTTTCCGGTCTGATCGGCGGTGGCGGTGGTGGTCTCGGTGCGCTGCTAGCGTCCGCTGTGTTCCTCGCGGCCTCATCACTGTTCCCGGGCGATGCATTCTCCGTGTGGGGCTGGCGATTCATGTTCTTCTCAGGGCTTTCCAGTTCCGTGCTTGGTTTTTTGATATTTAAAGTTCTGGAGGAATCACCGGTTTGGAAGATCATGGACGAGAAGCGGGCTGCCGTGCGCGCCGACCTCGCGCTCGCCACGCGTACGCGCTCGCCCTTGCGCACGCTGTTCGCCAGCGGATATCGGAACGTGCTACTGGTAAACTTACTGATAACCGCCGGTGGCGGATCGGCCTACTATCTGACCTCGGGCTTCATGCCGACACTGCTCAAGGTGGTCGGCAAGATATCCGGCGCCACTGCGTCGCTGATCCTGATAGCCGCCAGTGCCGGCGCCATCCTGGCCTCGCTTCTGTTCGGGACGCTCAGCGACTGGCTCGGGCGGCGTACCACATTCAGGGTGGTCGGCCTCGTGAATCTGGTGCTGCTTCCAGCACTCTTCTTGGCCATCCCCAACACGGCAAGCATACAGCAGCTCGCCATCTGCGCCATCGCGCTGGCATTCTTGGGAAACGCCTCCTATGCGCCGATACTGATCTTCCTGAACGAGCGGTTCCCGACGGCGCTGCGTGCCAGTGGCACTAGCCTGTCATGGAACCTTGGCTTCGCGATCGGCGGCACGATGCCGACGTGGGTGTCGCTATCAAGCGGAAGCCCAGTCAACCTGCCCCTTACCCTGGCGATTTTCTCGGTAGTGGTGACACTCGTTTTCTTGGTAGGGAGCTTTATCGTGCCGGAAACGCGGGGACGGTTTGATTGACGGTAACTGCTTCCGTAATGGGTCGTTGGGGGTCAAGTCCCCCCCGAAGGACCATCTCGCCGCCGGTACCATGCTTCCGTCCGTGGTCGGTACTGGGCCGCCACACCATGCTGTCAGATGGACCCCGAGAGCCGAACGCTACCGTATGAAATCGCAGCGGCGCGGGAGGCACACCACAATGGTGCTGTCGATCATCGCGTATTCATTGTCGGCATCGGCCGCCAGACACTTGAAGACCCACTTCCAGACCCCGGACTCGGCCCACCGGCTGAAGCGCCGGTGCATGTTTCCCTCCCGCCGAGGCCGAAGCACGCTATTATGCCCAAAGCGAGGAGCGCTCCCAGGCGGCGTGACTCAAACGAAACAGCCTCCGGCAAACCCTGGGCGGTTCAACTCAACCTTCACATCCTATCCTGTGCAACCCGGCGAAGTGCCCACTACTCCTTGATGGACACTTGCCGATCCTCACCCCGACAACGCGAAGGATCCCACATTTCAAAAGCACCACGGTAGGCGGCCATCAGCCCACGCTTACGACAATCCTGCCCACGACGCACCCTCCCTACCCGACAGCCCGCCGGACATTATCCCGGCCGTCTGATCAGGCCCGCAAGGTGAGGACAGGTTACCGGTTACTCTGCAGTCGCCGCAGGTGCGAGAGGATCATCTGCCGCATCCGCGCACGCTCCTCTCAAGTCCCACATGCGC
>JAJZUN010000414.1 GCA_021848555.1 Pseudomonadota bacterium
GGGAAACCGAGGCAAGCCGGGAGCCCGCCCGGCGGATGCTGGAGACGATCGACAACGCCCGGCGGGCGACAGGCCGCGGACCGGTATTCGTCGGCGCGAACTGCCTGGGCATCATCTCGCACCCGGGAAACTACGATTCCTGGTTCATTCCCGAGGAACGCCTGCCGAGAACCCAGAAGAAGGCGCAACGCACTTCGGCGCTGATCAGCCAGAGCGGCGCCTTCCTGGTCACGCGGCTGAGCAAGAACGCGTGGCTGGACCCGGCCTACATGGTCGCCTTGGGCAACCAGAACGACATCACGCACGGCGACATGGTCGAGAACTTCGCAGCCAACCCGGACATCCGCGTGATCGGGGCCTACGTCGAAGGATTCAAGGACCTCGACGGGCTGGCCCTGGCGCGGGCCGTGCGCAAGGCGACCCTCGCCGGCAAGCAGGTCGTCATTTACAAGGCCGGACAGTCCGTCGCGGGCAAGCAGGCCGCGATGGGCCACACGGCTTCGATCGCGGGCGACTACGAGGTATGCCTGTCGGTGCTCACGCAGGCCGGCGCGCTGATCGCGACCGACGTCAGCGAGTTCAGCGACCTGTTCTACATCGCGGACTGCCTGAGCAAGAAGGTCGTCCGCGGCAAGCGACTCGGCGCCCTGGCCGGCGCGGGCTACGACACGGTGGCCATCGGCGACAGCATCCAGGTGGGCGACTTCTCCATGTCTCTGGCCGCGATCGGACCATCGACCCGGGAACGGCTGGTAGCGATCCTGAAGTCCAAGAAGCTCGATGCGCTCATGGAAGTCAGGAACCCGTTCGACATCAACCCGGCGGCGGACGACGAGGTTCACCTGCTTTGCACCGAGGCCATGGCCGCCGAGCCGGACGTCGACGCCGTCGTCGTCGGACTCGACCCGACCTCGCCCGTGGTCAGGTCACTCAAGAAGAGCGCGCGCGAGGGCTACGACATCGACAGCCCGGAGAGCATTGTCCAGACGCTGCCGGGGCTGGTCGCCTCCTGTCCGAAACCCGTCGTGGCCTTCATTGACGGTGGCCCGCTGTTCGACCCGATGGCCGACAAGCTGATGGAGCAGGGCGTCTGCATCTTCCGCTCCAGCGAGCGCGCGACGCGGGCGCTCGTGCGCTATACCGAGGCGCGGCTCCACGCGGCGCGATTGCGTGGAGAGTAATATCAGGCCTGTGACATGACAGATTGCCGCTAGCAATCAATGCGGCGCAGCCAGGTTCGGGCGATCGGGTTTGACTAGCATTTGCACAAAGAGGAGGCAGCATGGGTGTTCCTACCAAGAAAAGCCGCAGCGCAGCGGTCAAGAAGTCGAACGCGTTGCGCAAGTCCGCGCCCAAACGCGCGGCGCAGTCCTACAAGTTCGACGCGGCGGCGGAGACCATGCCGCGCGCAGAGATCGCGCGGCTGCAGTTGCGCCGGCTGAAGGCAAGCCTCAAGAACGCCTACGACAACGTGCCGTTCCACCGCCGGCGCATGAAAGCACTGGGTTTCGAGCCCGGCGACCTGAAACGACTGGAAGATCTCTCCGGCCTGCCGTTCACGCTCAAAACCGACCTGCGCGACCATTACCCGTTCGGACTGTTCGCGCGCCCGCGCACCGAACTCGTGCGCCTGCACGCCTCCTCGGGCACGACCGGCAAGCCGACCGTGGTCGGCTACACCGCGAAAGACATCGCTACCTGGGCATCGCTGATGGCGCGCTCCATGGCCTGCGCCGGCAGCCGGCCGGGTGACGTGATCCACAACGCCTACGGCTACGGCTTGTTTACCGGCGGCCTGGGCGCGCACTACGGCGCGGAGCGGCTGGGCGCAACCGTGGTCCCGATGTCCGGCGGCGCCACCGAGCGCCAGATCGTGTTGATTACCGATTTCGGCGCGCGCGTGCTGTGCGCGACGCCGTCCTATGCGCTCGCGATCGCCGAGGTGGCGGAGAAAGAGGGTGTGGATCTGCGCAAGTCCAAGCTCGAGATCGGCATCTTCGGCGCCGAACCCTGGAGCGAAGCGATGCGGCGCGAGGTCGAGGCGCGCCTGGGGCTGAAAGCGGTCGACATCTACGGCCTGTCAGAAATCATGGGGCCGGGCGTCGCCTGCGAATGCGTCGAGGCGCAGGCCGGCCTGCACGGCTGGGAGGACCATTTCCTGTTCGAGGTGATCGATACCGAAACCGGCAAGGCGGTCAAGGAAGGCGAGGCGGGCGAACTCGTGATCACCACGCTCACCAAGGAGGCGCTGCCGATGGTCCGCTATCGCACGCGCGACATCACCCGCCTCTCGACCGAGCGCTGCGCCTGCGGCCGCACCCATGTGCGCATCAAGCGCATCACGGGCCGCAACGACGACATGCTGATCATCCGGGGGGTGAACGTCTATCCGTCGCAGATCGAGGCGGTGCTGGTGGGGCTGCCCGACGTCGCGCCGCACTACCAGCTGGTGGTGGAGCGCAAAGGCATCATGGATCATCTGACGGTGGAGGTGGAACTGATGCTGAACATCGTGCCCACGAAAGAGCTGCGCGCGGTCGTCGCCGAGTCGGTGCGCCACCACATCAAGTCGATTATCGGCGTCACCACCGACGTGCTGGTCAAGGAACCCGGGGAAATTCCGCGCTCCATGGGCAAGGCGGTGCGCGTGCGCGATCTGCGGCCGAAGCTGGCTTGATCGAAAATAAAGGAAAACCAAGCGCCATGATCATCGACTGCCACGGGCACTACACCACCGCGCCTAAGCAATTGGAGGACTATCGAAACCGCCAGATCGCCGAGCTCAAGGATGATCCCGGGCATACCGCGTCGGCGTGGCCGCTCAATATCAGCGACGACCAGATCCGCGAAAGCCTGGAGGGCGCACAACTGCGCATCCAGCGCGAGCGCGGTACCGATCTGACCATATTCTCGCCGCGGGCCATAGGCATGGGTCACCACATCGGCAACGAGAGCACGAGCAAGTACTGGTCCGAGACCTGCAACGAGCTGATTCACCGGGTATGCGGGCTCTACCCCAAGAATTTTGTCGGCGTGTGCCAACTGCCGCAGACCCCGGGCGTACGCCCGACCAACTGCATCGCGGAACTCGAGCGCTGCGTCAAGGAGTTCGGCTTCATCGGCTGCAACCTGAATCCGGATCCCTCCGGCGGCTACTGGACCGGACCGCCGCTGACCGACAAGTGGTGGTATCCGCTGTATGAGAAGATGGTGGAACTGAACGTGCCGGCGATGATCCACGTGAGCGGTTCCTGCAACCCCAATTTCCACGCCACCGGGGCGCATTACATCAACGGCGACACCACCGCGTTCATGCAGCTCATCACCGGTGACCTGTTCAAGGATTTCCCGACGCTGAAATTCATCATCCCGCACGGCGGCGGCGCGGTGCCTTATCACTGGGGCCGCTACCGCGGCCTGGCGCAGGATATGGGACGGCCGCCGTTGAAGGAGTTGCTGCTCAACAATGTGTTCTTCGATACCTGCGTGTATCACCAGGCGGGCATCGAGTGTCTGCTCAAGGTGATCCCCGCGGACAATATCCTGTTCGCCTCGGAAGTGGTGGGGGCGGTGCGGGGCATTGATCCGGAGACTGGCCGTTATTACGATGACACCAAGCACTACATCGACTCCGTCGGCTGGCTGAGCGCTGCGGACCGGGAGAAGATCTTCCACGGCAATGCGCGGCGCGTGTACCCGCGCTTCGGCGCAAGCGTGAAGGCCGCCTAGGCGGCGTGCTAACTGGAGAAATGCCATGGCGGAACGTGCACAGACTGGTCCGATTTCCGGCGTAAAGCTGCGGCGCCTCGCCGCGCAGGATCTGGACGCAGTGGTCGACATCGACGCGCAGATCACCGGCCGCTCGCGCCGCGACTATTTCGAGCTGCGTCTGCGGGCTGCGCTGCACG
>JAJZUN010000415.1 GCA_021848555.1 Pseudomonadota bacterium
GTTCCCGACCGGGAACGCAGGGCCGGGCGGGAACGCCAAACCCAGTACTGGCGCGGGATTCCAGCGTTCCCGGCCCAAACCCTTCCCGGACGGGGGTGGGAACGCGCAAACCCAGCAACGACGCCACTTTCCCGGTTCCCGGCGATTCGTCTCTAAAGAGAGAGGGTGAGCATCGGGAATGCTCACCTCCCTCGCTTGCAATGGCTGGCCGGGCACGGGGACGATGCCCCGGCGAGACAGTACGGGTCCTTCCTGGCCGGAATCCTATACGGGGGGCGCGAGCGCGCTGCTCGTCCACCGTCAGGGCGCAAACCGAGGTTTGCAGGGTTTGCGGTTTGCACCTGCCGGCCGTGACCCGCTCCAAAGGCGAACAGGGTAATCCTGTAGCCAATGGGGCAATGGCAGCGGCTGTTACCCCATTTCCTGTGCGCCGAGAAGATCACTGCTAGCGACAGATACTATCCGCATCTGATAGCATCCCGAAACCACATCGTGGAAATCGAAGCATGCGCACAGTGATTGGCATCCGGCCGGCCAAATCCGGCCGTCGGGCGATCGATGACGCCAACGGCCCCACGCCCACCGTCTGGTTCGATTCTTGGCGGCAGTTGGCCAGCCTGCTGTCGGACGAAAACCGCGCGCTGCTGCGCCTGATGCAGGAGCGGCAACCGCGCACTGTGCTGGAGCTGGCCGAGTGGTCAGGGCGCGCAGCCAGCAACCTGTCGCGCACCCTACGTCACCTGGAGCGCCACGGCCTGGTCAAGATGAACCGCAGTTCGGACACCCGAGCCGTGCGTCCGGAGGCACTGGCCACCGAATTCTTGATCGTGCTGGATTGATGGAGAAAACAATGAATAGAAGCCTGCAGGAGTGCGCCGTTTGAGCCAAGAAGGCCAACTCCTCGACCAAAAATCCTTGCGATCCGTGATCGGCAAGAGCGCCGACTGGAACGAGCTGGTCAAGGATTGCATCGCCTTCGCCAACGCGACGGGCGGTCGTCTGTTGCTCGGCATCGAGGACGGTCAGGACGCGCCACCCGCAGGCCAACAGATTCCTGCCGACCTTCCGGACACCATCCGGCGCAAGATTGCCGAGCGCAGCGTCAACGTAGCCGTGCTTCCGGATGTGGTTACCGCAACCAATGGCGGTCAATACATCAACCTCGCCATTCCCCGGGCCATCGCAGTGGCATCGACGACCGACGGCCGCTACTACCTGCGCGTGGCCGACCAGAGCAAACCTGTCACGGGTGACGACGTGCTCCGGTTGGCGGCGGAGCGTGCGGCGCTGCCGTGGGAAACCCAGACCACACTGCAGGTGCCCAGATCAGCCACTGCCCTGGACAAGCTCGGCAAGCTGGTGAGTGCGCTGAGGGCATCGGACCGAGTCAAGCCGTCCGTCAAGGAAAAGTCCGATGACGAGCTGCTCGACCATTACCAGCTCGCACAAGGTGACTACCTGACCCACCTGGGCATCCTTTGTCTGGGACAGCAGCATCAGCGTGCGCAGCTGACCACCGCACCGGTGATCCAGTTCATCAAGTACGACGAGCACGGCCAGAAGATCAACAAGCTGGTGTGGGACGACCACACCTTGAATCCGATGGAGCTGATCGAGGCCGTGTGGCTGGAGGTGCCCGACTTTCGCGAGCGCTACGAATTGCCGGATGGCCTGTACCGCCAGAACGTGCCCGCCTTCGACGAGGTGGTGGTACGCGAGCTTCTGGTCAACGCGCTGGTGCATCGACCCTATACCCAGCGCGGCGACATCTTCCTGAATCTGCACCCGGATCGGCTGGAAGTGGTCAACCCGGGTCCGCTGCCGCTGGGCGTCACGCCGCAGAACGTGCTGCACACCACCGTGCGCCGCAACGAGCACCTGGCTCGTCTGTTCCACGACCTGAAGCTGATGGAGCGCGAAGGCAGTGGCTTCGACAAGATCTTCGAGGTGCTGCTGTCGCAAGGCCGCCCGGCGCCGGAGCTGATCGAAACGCACGACCGCGTGCAGGTCACGGTACGCCGCCGCATCCTCAAGCCCGAAGTCATCGACTTCATTGCCAAGGCGGACCAGACCTACCAGCTCACCCAGCGCGAGCGCATCGCCCTGGGCCTGCTGGCGCAGCACGACGCCATGACCGCCCGCGAACTCGCCGCCGTATTGGAGCTGCCCTCGGTCGAGGCGCTGCAACCGTGGATCAAGCGGCTGCTGGAGTGGGATCTGATCCAGAGCGCAGGGCGCACGCAAGCCACGCGCTATTTCGTCGATCCGGGGTTGCTGCGCACCCTCAATTTCGTCGGTGGCACCACGCTCAAGCGCATCGAACCGCACCGATTGGCCGCACTGATCGTCGAGGACGTCGGTCGCTACCCCAAATCGAAGATCGGTGACATCCACGAGCGGATCGGACTGGAAATCCCGCGCTCGCGCATCCGGCGAGGCATTGAACAACTGGTGAAGGCCGGCAAGCTGATGGCAGAGGGGGTGAAAAGTGGCACACGCTACCGCCTCCCGTAATTTGGCTCAAAGCTGGGCCTATCTGCCCGCCTTGCGCCAAACCGCTGCACCAAAAGCCGGAGAAATCACCGTAACTCTTTGTCCTGTCGCGCTTTTCGTTTTGGCTCACGCTGAACGCCCGAGCCAAAGCGATGCGCCAAACGCCGCTCCCCAACATGCCGTAGCGGGGATGACTCACAAACAGAACAGGTGGTCTCGATGACGGCAACGACCCAAATCATGACCGAGGCCGACACCTGCCGGGAACTGGTCACACCCAAGCTCGTGGAGGCCGGATGGGGCAATGCGCCGCACGTGATCGGCGAGCAGCGCACCTTCACCAATGGCCGCATCATCGTCACCGGCGGCCGTGTGCGCCGTGGCAAGCAGAAACGTGCTGACTACCTGCTGTACTACCGGCGCGACTATCCGTTGGCCGTCGTGGAAGCGAAAGAACTGGGGTTGCCGGCGGAAACCGGGGTGCAGCAGGCCAAAGAGTACGCCGAGATTCTCGGCCTGAAGTTCGCCTATGCCACCAACGGCCATCGCATCATCGAGATCGACTACACCACCGGCACCGAGCGTGAGGTGGATCGCTTCGCCACGCCCGCCGAACTCTGGCAGCGACTGACCGCCGCCACCGCGCTGCCCGATCCGGCCACACCCCACCTGCTCGAACCCTTCAATCTGGTTTCGGGCAAGGTGCCGCGTTACTACCAGCAGATCGCGATCAACCGCGTGATCGAGGCCATCCTGCTTGGTCAGAAGCGCGTGCTCGCCACGCTGGCCACCGGCACCGGCAAGACCTGCGTGGCGTTTCAGCTGTGCTGGAAGTTGTGGAACAGCCGCTGGAACCGCACCGGCGAATACCGGCGACCGAAGATCCTGTTCCTGGCCGACCGCAACATCCTGGTCGATGACCCGATGGCCAAGATGTTCGCGCCCTTTGGCGACGCCCGCCACAAGATCGCCGGGGGCGACGTGAGCCAGAGCCGGGATATGTACTTCGGCATCTATCAGGCGCTGTCCACCGCCAACGAAGACGTGTTCCGCCAGTACCGGCCGGACTTTTTCGATCTGATCATCATCGACGAATGCCATCGCGGCTCCAGCCGCAACGACAGCAACTGGCGTGCGGTACTCGATTACTTCGCGCCCGCCGTGCAGTTCGGCATGACGGCCACGCCGCTGCGTGAGGAGTCGCGCGACAGCTACGAATACTTCGGCAACCCGGTCTACACCTACAGCCTGCGCCAGGGCATCGAGGATGGCTTTCTCGCGCCCTATCGCGTGCATCGCGTGATCACCACGGTGGATGCCGCCGGATGGCGGCCGTCCAAGGACGAACTCGACCGCTTCGGCCGCCCGGTGCCGGACGACGAGTACCAGACCAAAGATTTCGAGCGCGTC
>JAJZUN010000416.1 GCA_021848555.1 Pseudomonadota bacterium
GGACCTGCTGGCGTTGCTGAAAGACCTGTGATGACCGACGCTATTTCGAAGTTTATTTTAAATTGACGAAAGGAATCAAAGATGACCAAGTATGGCTTCGGAAAAACCGTCGACATGTCGTTCGACGATGCGATTGTGCACGTGACCCAAGCCCTCCAGGGCGAGGGCTTCGGCATACTCGCCGATATCGACGTCGCGGGCACAATGAAGAAGAAACTCAACCAGGACATGCCACCCTACCGCATCCTCGGGGCCTGCAATCCGCCCTTGGCGCACCGGGCGCTGGCGGCGGAACCGTCCATCGGTTTGCTGCTGCCCTGCAATGTGGTGGTGCGGCAGGACGATGCGGGCAAGGTGTGGGTGGAGTTCATGGACCCGAATGCGGTGCTGGAACTGGTGAACAAGCCCGAGATCACTCAGTTGGCCGGCGAGGTTCGGCAGCGGCTTGAGCGGGTGATGGCGGCACTGGCGTAAATGGCGGCGGAACGGCCCGAGAGGGAGGCGAACGGCATGCAAGGCGAGTACCGGCTCGGCGTGGTCCTGGACATGCCCTTCGATCACGCCGTGGAGCGCGTGACCGAAGCCCTGCGGGACCAACTCCTCATCTTGTTTTCCGACGCGGATCTGGCCGTATTCACGCCAGGGCGTTTGGACAGGGAGACGACGCCCTGCCGCCTCCTGGGTGTGTGCAACCCGCTCATGGTGCAGCGCGTTCTGGAGGCGGAGCCGTCGATCGGCGCGCTGCTGCCCTGGCGTGTGCTGGTGCGGATGGGCGAGAAAAGAAAGGTGCACGTGGAGTGCATGGATCCCAATGTGCTTTTGCATTGGAGCGACAACAAGGTGGTGGCCGAACTGATCTGCGAGACCCGGCAGCGCTTGATGCATGCCATGCAGGCGCTGTCGCGCGGAAACAAATCGGCCTCGCATCAGGGCGGAAATTTTTGACTGGCGGTTCACCCGAATTCGGCTCCCTCAGCAGGACGAGGGTTGAGAGTTCGGACTTCTTGATCTGTAGGACACGGAGGTGGGTCATGGCAAAGAGCAAAACTGTTTCAAACGCGGCTGCCGGCGCAGCGGTTGCAATATGTCTGTCCACTGTCCAGGCTGCCCAGGCCGACGGAAATCCGTTCGACATGCAGGTTTTGCCGAAGGGAAATGCTTCCGGCCAGAAATTGACGCACGGCATATGGGGTGGCATGATGGAAGGGCGATGCGGCGGCATGATGGAAGGCATGATGATGGGCGGCGAGATGCCGCGTGGCGTCGATCCGGCGCAGCTGCCGGAACCCCGGTCAACAGGGGCGAAACTGGTCGGTCAGTACTGCACGCAGTGCCATGGACTCCCCACCCCCAAGTTGCACAGCGCGGAAGGATGGCTGCCGGTCGTCAGCCGCATGAATGCGCGCATGCAATGGATGAGCCGCAACAGCAACATGGGAATCCGCGCGCCGACTCGCTCCGAGTTTCAAACCATTGTTGGCTATCTGCAGTCGCAAGCCATGGTGCCTGATGGCGAGGAACGCTAGTCGAAGGCGTGGACAGAGAAAGGGAAAAAATGATGATGGATTATGGCATGGGCTGGGGATGGGGATTCGGGTGGATCGGGATGATCCTGTTTTGGCTGGTGCCGACTAACCTTACTCGTTAGGTGCCCGCGCTTGCGCGGGCGTTACGCGTCGTTTGGATCACGAAGGAGAAACAGCATGAAAAAGATCGTATTGGCAGGACTCACCGTGCTTTCGCTCGCGGCCCCCGCGGCTTTTGCGCAGCAAGGCTATTACCCTTGCCAGGGCTATGGGTGCGGCATGATGATGGGTCCCGGGATGATGGGCGGCATGATGGGCCCGGGGATGATGGGTGGCTACGGCATGGGCCCCGGAATGATGGGCGGCTATTCCGGGATACCCGACCTGACGAAGGAGCAGGCCGACAAGATCGACAGGATTCGCGACGATCTCGCCAAGAAGGAAGCGCCCCTGACGCAGCAGCTTTTCGAGGAAAGGCGGAAGCTGCAGAACATGTACGCCTCCGGCGCGGACCCCGCCGCGCTCGACCAGGCGTACAGGAAGACCACCGACCTCGAGCGTCAGGTCTTCAACGCCCGGGCCGACGCGCAGAAGCGGATGAACGCCGTTCTGACCAAGGAACAGCGCGACAGGATGCAGCGCACGTGGCAGGGGTATGACCGCGGCTACGGCGGCATGCGGCGCGGCTACGACCACGACATGATGATGGGCCCCGGAATGATGATGGGCCCCGGAATGTGGGACTGGGATTAAGCCAAGTCGCCTTTGGGCGGTCCGGCTGTTGAAGGGTTTGGTCCCCCTTCAGCCGGATTGCGCGTGACGCTCGGCCGTGCCGTGGGCTGCAACTCCGGCCGTTGTGGCCTTTGAGGTCCACACGAAGAACATAGAAACGGACACGATGGATTGGCGTCGACAGGTCCCGCTGCTGCGGGATACCCGCAGCGCGATGAAGCAGGGCGCCGCGGCGATCGCACACCGGCAGCGCGCCCGCCTCGCCGACGCGACATTTGCATGAAATATCTCGTTTCACCTCGCGCGCATTCATTTATGACGGCAGGAGCGCAACCGGAGCCCGCGCGCCGCGGTGAGGCACAAGCTGAGCCAGAACGCGCCCGCTATCCAGCCCCCCAGCACATCGCTGAAAAAATGCACACCCAGGTAAACGCGGCTCACGCCGACCGCGAGGACGGTGACGGCGCAGAGCCTTGTATAAAGGTATCGCTCCGCGCCGCGGCGCGCCGCCATCCGCACCCCCAGGTACGCGATCACCCCATAGAACAGGACCGCGCCCACGGTGTGGCCGCTCGGGAAACTGTAGCCGTCTGCCGCCGCGAGCCACACGCCCTCGGGGCGGGGGCGCTGGATCGCGGCCTTGAGCAGCAGGTGCAGCGTTGCGCCGCCGGCCAGAACCGCGCCGGCGGTCAAGAATTCGCGCCGGCGCGCGAACGACAGGAGTGCGGCGCCGAGGCCGAGACTCGCTACCACGAGCAGGCGCGGATCACCGAGCCAGGACGCGAGCGTCATGACGCGGGTGAGCCCGGGCGAGCGATACGACCGGAACCAGGCGGCGACAGATGCGTCCCACGGCAGCAACCAGCCGGCGCCGAACACGCCGTCGAGGACCGCGCCGAACAGCGCCGCCAATGTCATCGCCACAATGAAGTCGCGCGTCAGATCCACTCTGGCTTTTTTCATCGAACGGCATGGCGACATAGCCGAGGACGCGCGTGCAAGACGGGGCATGCGTTCAGCAACCGGGCCGGCGACTTACCGATACCCCGCGGGGCCGAACAGGTCCTTCGCCGCGACCAGCTCATACAATACGACGCCGAGCACGATGTACCAGACGACAATGGCGATAAAGGTGGCGCCGGCGGCCATGTCCTTGATGTGCTTGATCCGGACGTCGTACTTCGGCTGCACGACGTCGCACAGCGCCTCGATCGCGGAATTCAGAATCTCCGTGGCCAGCAGCACACCGGTCACGGCGAGCACGAACAGGAAATGAAACAGCGTTTCGTAGATCCCGGCGATCGCGAGGAATACGAGCGAGACGAGGAGCTTGTAGCGCACGGTAAAGTCGCGGAACACCGCGTGCCAGATGCCCGCGAAGGCGGTGCGAATCTTGCGCAATGGGTGGTATCCCGCCGCGCCAGGAGACTCTTTTTCGTTCATGTCGCTCCTTGTCGTGGATCTGAACGAGGATGTGTATCCTAACTTCTGTCCCGATAGATTATATGCGAAAGGAGTGAATCGCCCCGGGTTTTGAGGAGGCTCCAATCTTTGAGAAGATGGAGCCATGAAGAAGAAACCGACGAAGTTTTCCCCCGAGGTCCGCGAGCGCGCCGTGCGCATGGTGTTCGAATCCCGTGGCG
>JAJZUN010000417.1 GCA_021848555.1 Pseudomonadota bacterium
GTTGAAGGAGGAGCAGTATGACAAGAAGGGAGCCCGCTACAAGCTGTTCACTGCGGACGAGGTCGCGGACGTTCAGGGCATTCCCACGGTGGTGAAGCGCAGCATGAAGAACCTGCAGACCGGCCATCGCACCGAGGTCGCTTACCTCAAGACCGGCTACAACGTAGGCATCGGCGACAGCCTGTTTTCCGAACGATTCTTGCGCCAGCCGCCACGCAAGTGGATCGACTGATGTCGCGTTTCGCCGCGCTCTGCACAGTCTTGCTGCTGGCGCCCCCGATGGCGCGCGCCGAGGTCGCGCTCTCCGGCTTCCTGCAGCAGAACACGGCCGCAAACACCGCGGCGGCGAACCCGGACGGCCGCCACGCCAAGTGGCTGGAGGAGCGCGCCCAGCTCAAGCTCGATGCCGCCGGCAGCGCGTGGCGGCTGCTGGCCAAGGGCGATTTTTCCTATGACCACCTCGGCCGGCAGGATCAATCCGAACTGCGCGAGGGCTACGTCGATTACACTGCCGACAAATGGGATCTGCGCGTCGGCCGGCAGGTCGTCACCTGGGGCCTGGGCGACCTGGTGTTCGTCAACGACGTCTTCCCCAAGGATCATGAGGCGCTGTTCGCCGGGCGCCCGCTGGATTATCTCAAGCGCGGAGTCGATGCCGTAAAGCTGGGCGCCTACCCCGAATTCGCCAACTTCGAACTGGTGCTGTCGCCGGGTTTTCGCGAGAGCCGCATACCGGATGCACGCCGCTTCCATCTCTACGACCCGATGCCGGCGGTCACTAACCGCGAGACCATCAAGCCGGGCCAGGGCGATGTCGGCCTGCGCATTTACCGCGATGTCGCCGGCTATGATGCGGCGCTCTACCTGTATCGCGGCTTTCAGCGTACTCCATCGATGCGCCCGGACAGCATGACCGCGCCAACGAAGATCAGCATCTTCTACCCGCAGCTTTCCGTCTATGGCGCCAGCGTCTCAGGTCGGGCCGGCGAGGGCGTGCTGAGCCTGGAGGCAGCCTACTACGACTCGCGTCAGGATCGCTCCGGCAGCGACTTCGCGGTACCGAACTCACAGACACGCCTGCTGGCTGGTTACCAGATTCAACCGGCGGAGGACCTTACGCTCAACCTCCAGTATTACGCCGAAGCCATGAGCGACTACAGCGCCTACCTCGCCGCGCTGCCCGCCGGCTTCCCGGTCGAAAAGCGCTGGAGCCACACCGTCACGACCCGACTGACGCAGCTTTTCCGGCATCAGACGCTGCGGCTATCCGTCTATGCTTCTTATAACGCCGATAGCGGCGATCGTTTCGTGAACCCGGAACTGCGCTACAACTTAACCGACAGGGTGTGGGGAGCCGTCGGCGCAAACTTCTTCGGCGGCAAGTCATGGGGCCAGTTCGGACAACTCTCGCGCGACGACAACGTATATCTCCAGGTTCGTTACAATTTTTGAGTTCTGGATATGAGTTTTTACCAGAAGTGGATATTGCCCCGGCTGGTCGATGTCGCGATGCGAAACAGAGCGGCGACGCGCTACCGTTCTCTGATTGTGCCGAAAGCATGGGGCACGGTGCTTGAAATCGGCGTCGGCTCTGGCCTCAACCTGCCGTTCTACGGCGCCGGTGTCGAGCATCTCTATGGGCTTGATCCCTCCGAAGAACTGCTGGCGATGGCCGAAAAAAAAACGCGCGACATCGCTTTTCCAATCGATTTCCTTGCGCATGCAAGCGAAGAAATCCCCCTGGACGATGGTTCTGTCGATACCGTTGTAATGACATGGACCCTTTGCTCCGTTGCCGACCCGGTGCAGGCATTGAAAGAACTTAGGAGGGTGATCAAGTCCGGCGGAACACTGCTGTTTATAGAACACGGTCTCGCTCCGGAAAGTCACGTGCAGGCCTGGCAGCAGCGGCTCAACCCGCTATGGAGCAAGCTGACCGGAGGATGCAACCTGAACCGCAAAATGGATCACCTCATCAGCACTGCGGGCTTTGATCTCGCGGAACTGAAAACAGAGTATGCACAGGGTCCTCGTCCATTGAGCTATATGTATTCCGGGCAAGCCCAGCCTAGGCGTGGCCAGCGATTTGACGTACGCTCGCTAATCTGATTGCGACATCACACAAGCGATATCATGAACATTCCCGTCTATCTCGACTATAACGCCACTACGCCGGTCGCGCCCGAAGTGGTGGCGGCGATGCTGCCCTTCCTGGGGGAACACTTCGGCAATCCGTCGTCATCCCATCCCTACGGCAGAAAAGCAGCCGAGGCGGTCCGCCAGGCGCGCGAATCGATCGCGAACCTTCTCGGCGCCGCCGCCGGCGAGATTGTGTTCACCGGCAGCGCCACCGAAGCCAACAATCTGGCGCTGCTCGGTGTCGCCCGCGCGCTGGGCGGCGCGAAGCGGCATCTGGTGGTGAGCGCAGTTGAACATCCGGCGGTGATCGAACCGGCGCTCCATCTGCGCAGCGAGGGCTGGGAGCTGAGCGTGATTCCGGTCGACGCGCAGGGACGCGTCGATCCCGCGGATGTAGCCGCCGCGCTGCGGCCGGATACCGCGCTCGTCTCCGTCATGCATGCCAACAACGAGGTGGGCACGATCCAGCCGGTGGCGGAAATCGCCGCGATCACCAAGGCGCGCGGCGTGCTGCTGCACGCCGATGCCGCCCAATCCGTAGGCAAGATCGGAGTGGACGTCGATGCGCTGGGCGTCGATCTGCTGACTCTGGCAGGGCACAAGTTCTATGCGCCGAAAGGGGTCGGCGCCCTTTATGTCCGCACGGGGACGCCGGTCAGGCCGATCCAGTTCGGCGCCGAACAGGAGCGCGGCCTGCGTCCGGGCACGGAAAACGTGCCGCAGATGGTCGGCCTGGGCGCGGCGGCAAGGCTGGCGCGGCAACGCCTGCCGGCGGCGACGGAAAAACTGCGCTCGCTGCGCGACGCGCTGCACCAACGCCTGGCGGCGGCCGTTCCCGGCCTGATACTCAACGGTCATCCGACCGAGCGCCTGCCCAGCACCCTGCACGTCTCCTTTCCTGGCATCGCCGGGCGCGAGCTGCTGTCCCGCGTCGCCGGACGGGTTGCCGCTTCGGTCGGTTCGGCCTGCCACTCCGAGGCCGACGCAGTGAGCGGCGTGCTCGCCGCGATGGGCTGCGATGCGGGCCGGGCGGCGGGGGCAGTCAGGCTATCGGTGGGATGGATGACGACGCCGGAGGAAATCCAAGCCGCAGCCGCGGCTTTGTCCGAAGGCATGAATGGCTAGTCCGCACCGCCGCCTTTGCGGGCTACGCCCCCAGCCGCGCCGCCAGTTCCTCGAAGCCATCGACGATCAGGTCGTGGGCCGGATTGGGCGTGGGATCGGGCGGGCCGGACGGCCCCCACTCGGCGGGCCGCTTCACGAACGCGGTCTTGTAGCCGTTCTCGCGCGCCGCGTCCAGATCGAAGTTGTGGCAGGCCACCATCATGATTTCGGACGGGTCGAGCTGCAGCCACTTCGCCGCGGTGAGGTAGGACTCAGGACGCGTCTTGTAGATGCCTATCATCTCGCAGGAAATGATCGCGTCCCAGTCGAAGCCGTTCTTTTTCGCCACGTCGATCACCAGCGAAGTCGTGAGCAGGGTGAGCGAGGCGACGACATACTTGCGCCGCAGGCGCGCCTGCACCGCGGGGAAATCCGGCCAGGCGTCGAGCGCGTGCCAGGTGCGCCAGATCGCATCCCTGTCCCCGGCCGTGAGCGCGTCGAGCTTGAAATGCGCAATCACCTCGTCCAGCACCCGGCGGTGCAGGTCGTCGAAGTTGAATGCGGGATGTACCTGCCCGACCATGGCCTTGAGCGAGCGGCGCCGGTATTCATTCGTGACCTCGTGCCAGTCCGCCTGCAGGCCGCGGCGCGCG
>JAJZUN010000418.1 GCA_021848555.1 Pseudomonadota bacterium
CGGCCACGGCGTCGCCATCGGCGGCGTGCTCGTGGACGGCGGCAATTTCGACTGGGTCGCCTCGGGCAAGTTTCCCGAACTCACCAGCGAATACGAAGGCTTTCACGGCATGAACTTCGCCGAGGAGTCCACCGTTGCAGCGTTCTCGCTGCGCGCGCGGCGCGAAGGCCTGCGCGATTTCGGCGCCTGCATGAGCCCGGCCACCGCGTTCCAGATCCTGCAGGGCGTGGAAACCCTGCCGCTGCGCATGGCGCGCCACGTCGAGAACACGCGCAAGGTGGTCGAGTTCCTGGCGAAGCATCCGGCGGTCGAGTCGGTGTCCTACCCCGAGCTGCCCGAGCATCCGGACTATGAACTGGCGAAGCGGCTGCTGCCGCGCGGCTGCGGCGCGGTGTTCAGCTTTTCCATCAAAGGCGACCGCGCCGCCGGCCAGCGCTTCGTCGAAACGCTGAAGATCTTCTCGCATCTGGCCAACGTCGGCGACGCGAAATCGCTGGTGATCCATCCGGCGAGCACCACGCACTTCCGCATGGACGATGCGGCGCTCAAGGCGGCCGGCATCACCGAAGGCACCATGCGCCTGTCGATCGGCCTCGAAGACGCCGACGACTTGATCGAGGATCTCGGCAACGGCCTGCGCGCGTCGCAGAAAACAAAATAGGACGGCGGCCATGGAACTTACAGTCAAAGGCAAGAAGGCCTACGCCTACACCGGCGGCAAGCGCTTCGATGCAAACCTGCCCACCGTGGTGTTCTGCCACGGCGCGCAGTGCGACCACAGCGTGTGGATCCTGCAAAGCCGCTACCTCGCCCACCACGGCTACGGCGTGCTCGCACTCGACCTTCCGGGGCACGGTCGCTCCGCCGGCCCGGCGCTCGCGCGCATCGAGGATTTGGCCGACTGGATCGCGGCCGTGCTCGACGCGGCGGGCGTGAATCAGGCGAACGTGGTCGGCCACAGCATGGGTTCGCTCATCGCACTCGAATGCGCCGCGCGCCACCCCTCACGCCTGGCAAAGATCGCGCTGCTCGCGACCGCCTATCCGATGAAAGTATCGGAACAGCTGCTCGAAGCGACAAAAAACGACGAGCCTGTGGCGCAGGACATGGTCAACATCTGGTCGCATCTCGCCTATGCGCAATACCCGAACAATCCGGGGCCGGGCTTCTGGGTCATAGGAGAGAATTTGCGCCTGATGCAGCGGCAGACGCCGGGCGTGATGCACACCGATTTTTCCGCCTGCAACGCCTATGGCGGCGGCGCCGAAGCCGCGGCGAAGGTGCAGTGCCCTGCCCTGTTCCTGATCGCGCGGCGCGACGCGATGACGCCGGCGCGCTCGGCCCAGGCTTTCGCGCAGAGCGTCAAGGGCGCGCGCACGGTCATAGTCGAGGGCAGCGGACACAACATGATGGGCGAGAAGCCGGACGAAGTGCTCGATGCGCTGGTGGCATTTCTGAAATAGGCGCCGCGGCGTCCCGCTTCCCGAAGCCGATGCCGGCTTCAAACTTGACGTCTGGTCAGACATGAGAGGGCCGATTCTTGGAGCCGTGCAAAGTAATCTTCGACGCCTTGGAGTGGCAAACTCCGATGCATGGCGCCCGATTCAAGGTGTACAGCGACGGGCAGAAGCAGATGCGTCTGCTCGAATTCACCTCCGAATTCGTCGAACCGCACTGGTGTGAAAAAGGACACTACGGACTCGTCGTCCAAGGCGAACTCGAAATCGACTTCCGCGGCAGATTCGTTCGCTATCCTGAAGGCGCGGGCATATTCATCCCGGCCGGCCCGTCCCACGGGCACAAAGCGCGCTCGCTTACGCCTAGCGTGCGCCTGTTCCTGGTCGAAGATGTTTGAGCCGGCGAAAACCGCAATGCGTGGAGAACCGCACCAGTCCTGGCTTTCCGGGCGGTCGCAGGCGTGCGCGGACAGCTTAACCTGAGCCGGATTCACCGCGGAGGACCCAGCAATGAGCGTCAGATTTCATGAACCGCACTCCGCCGCTTGACGTTCGTCGGCAACTCCGCCGGGAGGTGGGGTTCGGATGCCCTGTCGAAGGGTGTGCAAATCCATTTCTTGAGTGGCACCACTTTGATCCGCCTTGGAGCGAAGAGCAGCATCATCGACCAAACGGAATGATTGCGCTGTGCGCCGAACATCATGCAAAGGCAGATGCCGGAGCGTTCACAAAAAGTCAACTTGAGGAAATAAAGCGAAAAGCGGCAGCAAATGTTCAAGCGGTATCCGCGCGCTTTGATTGGTTACGGCATGATTTACTTGCCATTGTCGGAGGAAACTTCTTCCACGAAACACCGGTGATTTTTCGCTACGGTGATAAGCCGATTATTTGGTTCACACGAGACGACCAGGGACACCTCCTTCTAAACGTTCAGATGATGTCCACAACGCGCGAACCACGCCTCATTATCGAGGAGCACGGTTGGATATTGCGCGGAACCCCGCGAGACGTTGAGTGCCCACCCTCGGGCCGGCTCTTGAATGTTCGCTACCCTAATGGCGATGCAGTTCGCGTCGAGTTTTATGAGGTGAACGACCCAGAGGAAATGACAAGACGATTTCCCGGCGCTCGTGCGGGACAGTGGAGGCTAAACTGGCCCCTAACCGCAGTGGAGGTTCAATACGAGATTGGGGGAACCGGCTTACGATTTGGTCCAACGGAGACGACGCTACCAGGGGTGCGAATGGTTAACTGCTTTAGCACTCGGTGCGGATGTGGCATCCAGCTCAACTGACGAATGAAATCTAACTGCAGGTCGAACGGACGGGCTGGCAGCGCAGCGCCAAAGCAATCGTCGGTGTCGGCCCGCCGTTCACCAAGACGTTGGGCGGCTAAATCGCCAGCTCGATAGCCGCGGTACAATTGTCTACGGAGGTATCGACATGAATCAACAATTTACGGCAGTAGTAAAGCAGGATGGCCCTTGGTGGATTGGTTGGGTTGAGGAGGTTCCTGGTGTCAACTGTCAGGAGCGCACACGCGACGAACTACTGAAAACCCTGCGTGTCACTCTTATGGAAGCGCTGGAAATGAACCGCGCGGATGCCCGCGACGCTGCGGGCAAGGGCTACGAAGAGCTAAGCATTGCGGTATGAAGCGTCGCGATTTATTGCGACACCTTTCCTCTCATGGCTGCGCACTTCTTCGGGAAGGCGGCAGCCACTCGTGGTGGCATAACCCGTCCTTAAACCGACGCAGCGCTGTTCCACGACACAGCGAGGTGAACGACCACTTGGCGAGGAAGATATGCAAAGACCTTGGGGTGCCGTTGCCATGACGCCGCGCAATAGCGCGAAGCCAGCGCGCGCTGCGCACAGCGACGCGATCCAGCGGCCGTCGCTCATGCCGGCCCGAGCTAATCGCGCAGCCGGAGCAGCACCGGCTGATGGTCCGAAGCGTCGGTGTCCAGGTTCACCGCCACGTCTTCGACGCGGCCGGCGAGGTCCTCGGTGATGAAAATGAAGTCGCAGGTGTAGGCTTCGGGCCACTGCTCGCGGTCGTACACGCCGATGGTGTGATCATGCGGCCGCTCGCCGTGGCGCACTTGCCAGGCGTCGCGATAGGCCGGTGTGCCGTCGCTATAGGGTGCAGTAATGCGCGCATGCAGCGCGTCGTCGGCGCGGAAATTGAAATCCGCGGTGAGGATGGCCGCGGCCGGGCGCGGCCTGGTCTGAAACGGCCCGCCTTCCTTCTGCACATGGTTCTGGTCCTTGCGGTGCTCGCACGCTTCCGCATGCAGCTCGCGCAGACGGTTGACCTGCTGCCTGCGCTGCATCTCGGAATAATATTCAAGATGCGTGGTGGTCACCCGCACGGGTCCTGCGGGTGCCGCGAGCACCGCTTCGAGTGCGACGCGCTGCATGCTCGGCACCGCA
>JAJZUN010000419.1 GCA_021848555.1 Pseudomonadota bacterium
TGGGTTTGGGGTCACACGCACGAGGCGGTTGACGCAACGCACAGCGGCGTGCGCCTGGTAAGCAACCCCTGCGGGTACAGCTACGGCGAAGATACCGGGTTCGATCCGTGGAAGGTCATCGAACTATGAGTCCGGTTCTCGCACTCGACGCAGACGGCGTGCTGGTGGACTACGTGCAGGGCTACGCGGCCGCCTGGAAAAGAGCCTTTGGCGAGCGCCCTCCACTCAAGGACCCGCAGGGCTACGGGCCGCTGGATCGGTGGGATGTGCCCTGGCTTGCCGGCCAGGCGCATGCGCGCTTTCGCGCGCAGTTCGATGCCGCGTTCTGGCGTTCGCTGCCCGCAATGCCTGGGGCCGTGCAAGCCTGCCACCGGCTGCACGCGGCCGGGTTCGATCTGGTGTGCGTCACGGCCATGGATGCCGCGTTCGAGGCTGCGCGGCTGGAATGCCTGCGCGCCTGGGGGTTCCCGATTGAGCGCGTGGTCGCGGTGCCGCACGGCGAAGGCCCGCAAAGTCCGAAGGCATCTGCGGTGCAAGCGCTGGGCGCGCGGGCGCTGGTCGATGACTACGCGCCGTACCTGCGCGGCCTGCCGCCTGGTGTGCATCCCGCGCTCGTCGTGCGGCCAGGCCTGGGATGCCCGAATGTCGGGCAGGCCTTGGCACACGCGAAATCGCAGCACGAGGACCTGGCTGGCTTCGCCGACTACTGGATCGAGGCAGGCCAGACATGACGGACCCCCGAGACCCCAACCGCCTGGCCGATCTGGTGGACCGACACCCGCGGCTGTTTCGCGGGCAAGCTCCCGAGCGCTCGCACCTGTCGCCGGGCTGGTTCGATCTGGTGGACAAGCTCTGCCTCGACCTCGAAGCGTTGACTGCGGACGATCTGCCGCTGCGAGTCGCCCAGGTCAAGGAGAAGTACGGGTCGCTGCGCTTTTCCGTGCGTGCAACCGTACCCGGCGCTGCTGCGCAGGCGCTGCAAGACCAGGCGCAGGCCTTGTGCAAGGCCGCCGAGCTGCAAAGCGAGGGGGTCTGCGAAGGCTGCGGCGCTGCGAGCGAGCTGCATCAGAACGCGCTGCGCTGGTGGAACACGCTGTGCCCGAGCTGCACGGCGAGGAAGGAGTCGGCATGAACGCGCTCGAAGACCTGTACCTACACTTTTTTGTAGCCTACAGAAAAGTGTAGGCACGGGGGGGGCCGATGACCTGGGAGAGAACCCCGGAAAATCTCGGGCTGCGGAGGCGGGCGTGGTTGGATCTACTCGCGCAGAAGATCCGGGCACATCCCGAGGCGCTGGCGGTGGCCCGCGAAAACCTCGACCGCTGGCAATCCAGCGGTGGGTGCGCTCCAAGGCGACCCTGGCCGCCTGGCGGCGGCTGCTCGATGCCGGCGTTCCGGCCGTCCTCGAAGTGCTGGAAAGCACCGACCCCCGGCGCGACTGGCTGCGCCGCAGCGAGCCCCTGGCTGGCATGGTGAGCCAGGAAGAGCGCCTGGACTTCCTGCGTAGCTGGTGGCCACCGCGCTGATTTTGCTCAAGCATTTGCTTGAGCAAAATTCGGCCCTGGTGCTGCGGCGTAACGGCGCGCGAAGGCGCATCCAGCTATTCAGGGGGCAGGGTGCTTTGAATTGATGCTGAAGCTGAAGCCGAAGGCGGGCGCGCTTCTGCGCGGCGTGTTGATCTCATATTGGTTTTGATCACAGCATCGCTCAGAGTCGGTTCCACCGTTCGCAGCGCTTCGCCGATCTCGTTCACGCTGAAGCCGCGAGCCAACAGTGCACGGATCTGCTTCGCATGCTTACGGACGAATTCAGCGCGGCTCAGAGACTCTGGCCGTCGCGGTTGTTGCTGTTGCAATGCCTCGAGCGCCGTCGACAGTCGGCGAGCGGTCTCGCCGTCGATGCGGGTGTGTGCATTTCCCGTCATTGCCTCGTCCTTGGTGTGGAGATGCGTCGACGCTACACGGATGCGCCTTCAGATGCAACACTTGGTGGGCTTGAAAAATTTGGTGCGCCTCGAATTGGCTTGCCTACGATTTAGCAGGATGTGGCCTCGTAAACGAGGCCCATCGCGCGGCGCGGGCTTCGCTCGCTTCTTGCGATGTCCTGCCCCGCCGGGGGCCATCGGAGGTGATCATGCAAAGCGATTTGGAGTCAGGCATACCTATTGGTCGGCGCGGACGCGAGCCGACCAACAAGCTCCCACCGGAAAGGCGTCGTAGTCGTGTGCTCGGCGTTCGTCTCACGGCGGATGAGTACGAGCGGGTCTGTGCGGCCGCCGAGGCCTACCAGTTGACTGCGAGTGCATACCTGTCTGCCATCGCGCTCGGGACGGATCTTCAGGTCCGTGTTCGCCTTTCCTCCATCAACGAGTTGCGCAGGCAGGGCGGCTTGCTCAAGCTCGCGCTTTCGCAGGACTCACTGAGCGATGAGTCTCGCGAGCGCATTCACGATGTACTCCACGAGCTGAAGGCGGCTATCCGAAGAGTGGGCTCCACTGGAGCACAGACGTGATCGGCAAGCTGATCCGCGCAGCTCGTGGCGCGAACGAGCGGCATAACCGCGTGCTCGTCGAGTACGTGCTCGGGACACGAGAGCCAGGAAAGTCGGCTTACGTTGGCGCGCGCGGATTCCTGTCAGATGATCTAGACGGACAGCTCGCCGAGATGACCTCCCTGGTTCGTACAGCGCGCAGCGATGCCAAGCCGATCAAACACGTGATGCTCAGCTTTCGAGAAGGTGAGATTCCCACGCCTGAGCAGGTCGAGCAAATCGTGGACGAGTGCGTCAGCGTGGCGGGACTGTCAGCTAGTCATCAGGCGATCTTCGCGCTGCATCGCGACACGCAAAACGCTCACATTCACGTGGTGCTGAACGCTGTCGATCCAATCGCTGAAAGAGTGACACTAGTCGAATACTGGCACGATGTCCTGGCAGAGGTCTGTGTACGACTCGAGCGCAAGTTGGGGGTTTCATGTGAGCCAGGTCGCCGTATCGAATTGCTCGCCGATGGCACGCTGCTCCGGCGGGAGCGGCGGCGCGCGATTGCCGGTCCGGAGGTGGATGGCGAGGAACATAGTGGGATCGCCTCGGTGAAGAAGATGGCGAGGCGCGATCGTGTTTCCTCACTGCTCAAGGCGTCGCGTAGCTGGGAGGAAGTGCATCAGCGTCTAGCTGTGCGTGGCTGGACGTATGAGCGGAAGGGATCGGGATCGATTCTTCGCCTTCATCGGCTTGGACTACCCGATGTCACGATCAAACCCAGTGGGATCGACACCTCGCTTGCCTTCGCGAGGATGATCCGACGATTAGGCCCCTTCAGGCCTGCGGCCGACCACAGCGTTCAGCCGCGTGACATTGAGCCGGCGCGCCCGGAGCTACAGCCAACTGAACTTTGGGCTATGTATCGGGCTCATCGCCGAGAGGTACGGGAGGTGCGGAATGAGGCATCTGCAGAGCTTCGACGACATCATCAGATCGAGCGAGCTAAGTTGGTCGATGAACTTGGCCGGCAGCGTCCTGCGATGTACGGCGCGTTTCAGGATAAGCGTTATGAAGCAAGCATTCATGCGGCAGTGACAGGGCAGCAGCTGGAGGCCCTGCGCATAGGTCAGGCGGGAGAGCGAGCTGCGCTCGCCCGGCTGCTGCGGGAGGATCAGGACTATGAGTCATGGCTCGAACGGCGGGTCGAGCGGGACCCGGCTGATGCTCTGGCAACCAGGGCGCTGCGGGCCTGGCAGATTCGGCATACGGAGCGCATGGCGTGGTCGCCGGCGCCATGTCGCGATGTACCCGCGGGCATTGTCGAACTTCGTCCGCTCGTGGAGAGCGGGTTTGTTCACTATCAGCGCGATGGTGTGACGCGTTTTGTCGATGAGGGCGCGCGGCTTTC
>JAJZUN010000420.1 GCA_021848555.1 Pseudomonadota bacterium
ATGTTTGTTGCCGATCTGGTGATCGATCCCGCTGCGCGCCAGGTTTTTCGTTCCGGGGTGGAGATTTCACTGACGGAGAAAGAATTCGATCTCCTGTACCTCTTCGCCAGCAAGCCCGGCAGGGTGTTTTCCCGGAGTCAGCTCCTCGACCTGGTGTGGGGCTGCGCGAATGGCATATACGAATATACCGTCACCTCTCACATCAGCCGGCTCAGAGCGAAAATCGAGCTCGATCCCGCCAATCCGCGTGTGATTCAGACTGCCTGGGGTGTCGGATACCGCCTGGTGCAAGCGTCCTGTGTTGGCGGTAGCGATGCCTGACATCGATGCGCGCGATACCGCAGTCCTTGTTCGGCCGCCTGATTTTGGCCCAGGTCGTCTACGGTGGACTGCTTGCCCTCGGCTTTCTGGTGGTGCTCGGGCTGACGCACGCGCGCTACCATCTTGAGGCGACCCAGCGCCTGAGTCTCGGTTGGGCGCAGAAAATACTCTCGCGCCATCCGCAGGAATTCGCCTCGCCGGAATTGGGGGCGGACAACGCGCAGCTGCGTGACTTGCTGCTGCGTCTTGGCCGTTCCAGCTTGGCCGTCGACTACCATGTAATCGACGGCGCCGGCAGGATTCTGCTGTCATCCGTGCCCGCCGCAAGGCTCAAGCGCGCTTCGGTCGATATCGGCGCAGTCGAATCCCTGATTCGGGATCCGCAGGGATTGCCGATTTTGGTCGAGGATCCGACCGAGCCGGGGGCGTTGCGGATTTTTTCCGCCGCCCGCCTCGGCGGCGGAGCCGGGCCGAAAGGCTATCTTCTGCTGCTGTTGCGCGGGCAGGATGCGGGGGCTTTTCTTTCGCACCAGGGTAGCCGCGTAATTCTGGAATCGCTGGCGATGATGGCGGGCGTCAGCGTTCTCGCGTTCGTTGCCGCGATCGTCCTCCTGGTTTCGATTTTGCGACCTGTGCGCAAGCTGTCGCTGGGCATGGAAACGTTTCGACGCGAGAGCGGAATTGCCTGGCCCAGCGAAAACGGCAAGACGCCGGAGCCGCGGACGTCCGAACTCGAGCGTCTCGGCCAACACTTCAATGAAATGGCGCGCCAGATCGTGGAGCTTCTGCATCGGCTGAAGGACGACGATCGGAAAATGCGCGAGATGTTCGCGAATATCTCGCACGACTTGCGCACGCCGCTTACCATCATCCAAGGTTGCCTGGAAACCGCGCAGATGGAAGGCGGGCCGCTGCCGCCGGCGCGCCGCAACGCGTTGATGGACGTGGCATTGACGCAGAGCCGTTCCCTCGGACGGCTGATCGAAACCGTGTTCGAATTGTCCAAACTGCAAAGCCCGGACTATCAGTTGTGCCCCGAAGTGCTTTCCGTCGCCGAGCTGGTGCAGGACGTGGCGATGAAATTCTCGCTCAAGGCAAAGGAGCGCGGGATATCGATCCGGATCGACGGCGCAGACCGGCACATCCCTGTCACGGCCGACGCCCTGCTCATTGAACGCGTTCTCGACAATCTCGTCGATAACGCGCTGCGCCATGCCGCGGCTGCGAGCGAGATCGCCATCCGGCTGGTGGAGCGGGCCGGGGAAGTGGAGATCACGGTATGCGACGACGGTTGCGGCATGAAACCGCCCGGCTACTCCGGCGCGAAGGGGAAGAGGACCGGCCTCGGCCTGTGTATCGTCAGGCGCATTCTGGAACTGCACGGGACCAACTTGGAACTTGCGGCAACGGCAGGCACCGGAACCAGCTTCCGCTTCGCGTTGCGAAAGGCGGACCGCCGTGGCGGTCTCGGTGCGATTGATGTAGCTCACCCATTGGTCGGGCGCCCCCGTTGGCGCCGGGGACCAGCTTGGCGATGATGAAACGCGCATTGGAAGTGGTCAGGCCCTTCACTACCGCGCCATCGGACAGCACCGTGAAATTGACCTTGGGCGGACTGTTTATCGTCACCGGCGCCACGCCGGCAGTCTGCACCACCCCAAAGGCCGCCGTGGGATTGGTCGCCGTGTCGTTGGCGGCAACAGCCGCCGCTGTTGCTATGGTAGTAGCAACTGCGGCAGGAAGAGCGGCAGTACCAGCGGCAGCCGGGACAGCGGCCGTGGTACCGCCACCGCCGCATCCAGCCAAGGCGATCGCCAGCAAGCTCGCCGCGGCAAAATTGTTGATCCAATGGCAGAAAAATCGGTTCTTGTCTGGCAGAGCAGAACACTTAACGGATTTTGCTGGACAGCACGCCGCTTAGAGGGATGGAATCGACTCCGACGTTCTGGCCGGGCGAGCATCGGCCAGCGCCGCCGCGGGGCTAAATGGTCGACGCGGGACCTCGACCGGAGTCCCCATGCCGTACCCTTGTCGATTAGGGGTTGACGCGTCGGTCGCGGCGGTGCGTATCGACGCCGCGATTTTTTTGGGGTCGAACGGACGGGAAATAAGCGCGCTCGCGCCGAACTCGCGGCATACCGCCTGGTCCAGGTCGGTGCTGTGCATCCAAGCAAGAATAATCGGCTTGCTTACTCCCGCAAGCCGAAGTCTCCTGCACAGTTCAAGCGCTTCGCGGCCGAGCGCGTAACCGTCGATCACGATCAGAGCATGGTCGCACGACGCGCGCTTCCACTCGTCCAGGGCGAACCGTGGCGTCGCGGACACAAAAGGGTTTGCGAAAGCACCCAGGATTTGTTGCAGATCCCGGGTGCAAGTCGCGTCTTTGGAAACGTATGCAATGTCCAGCACCGGTTGGTTGACGCCCATGTTCTTTACCTCGCGTTCGCCCCGGCCTCGCCGGTTGTAGACCCTGGCAAGGATGATGCCGCGCAAAGCTGGCGAATCCATTGCGCAACGGTTGCGAATCGATATGTCATCCGCCGTCAGGCGATGCCCGGGAATGGTCTGCCGGTTCGGTTTTTGGGGTGTCGGGTCCGGCGCATGGGGTGGGACACGGCCGTGCGCGTCGACGCAGAGGACGCCGGCCCGAGTCAGGCGCCGCTTACAAACAAAACGGCCCCATGAAGGGGCCGCGGGGGTGGGTATTTGCTTCTGATGGATCGAAGCGCTCAGCCGCCGATATTGCTTTTGCCCAGCAATTGTTCAAGACGCGCGATTTCGTTTCCGCTCATGGCGATTTGCTTGCCGCCCTTGCTCTGCATGACGTGGCCGGGCTCCATGTAGACGGCGCGGCCGTACTGGTTTTCCATGGCCATTTTTCCATCGGCAAATACGTGCACCGTTGAGCCATCCTTGAGTTGAACGGATTTCTCCACCTGATTCGCGTCGGCCGCAAAGGCGGACACGGCAATCATGCTGCTTGCGGCGGCTACAACAATTTTCATGAACATGACAATTTCTCCTGATTTGATTGACCATGAAATGTTCCGTCATGGCTTCGGCGTGGTGTCCGATAGGCTTCGTCCAACCATGAGCACATCTTAGGAGCCGCACCCCCACGCAAAGGTGACGCGGAGGTTACGTTCTTGACAGAATCGGGAAACGGCCACGCCCGGCCGCAATAGTTGAGGCGCGCAGGTTCGCGCCCCGGCGACTGCAGTGAGATATCGATGTTTGCTCGGGCACCGGTTCACGGTAGCGCAGCAAAAGCGGGACAGACGGCCGGCGCGCTTGCTGGCGCAGGGCGCGACTCCCGGAGGACGCGGTCCGCCGGATTGTTGACGGATAGGACCGCGTGAATTTTTATACCGGAAAAGCTTCGCCCCAATAGTTATAGGTAAACGGCCGCGGCCCAGGAAGATACATGGCCTGCATGGCCTTGCATTCGAATCCGGCTTCGGCCAAGAGCGCCGGAACATCGCGGTCGAGGTGACAGCCGCCGGCGATCTTCTTCCAGTGAGGTGTCAGCCTGTCCTGCCAGCGGCCGACGCCTGAGATCG
>JAJZUN010000421.1 GCA_021848555.1 Pseudomonadota bacterium
GGTGAAGCTAGGCTGCGCCGGCGCGCTGATGCTGCCGCCGTTCTACTACAAGGGCGTGTCCGAGGAGGGCCTCTACCGCAATTACGCCGAGATCGTCGAGCGCGTGGGCGACGCGCGGCTGCAGATCTATCTGTATCACATTCCGCAGGTGACCCAGGTGCCGATCAGCCTGAAACTGATCGAGCGTCTGCTGCGGGCCTACCCGAAGAACATCGCCGGGACCAAGGATTCGTCGGGCGACTGGAACAATACCAAGGCGACGCTGGATGAGTTCGCCAAGGACGGCTTCGACGTGTTTCCCGGCAGCGAAACCTTCCTGCTCGCCGGCCTGCGCTCGGGCGGCAAGGGCTGCATCAGCGCCACCGCCAACGTCAATCCCGCGGCGATCCACAACTTGTACGCCAACTGGCAATCGGCCGATGCCGACAAACTGCAGGCGGGCCTGGACCAGGTTCGCAACGTGTTCCAGAAATATCCCATGATCCCGGGGATGAAACATGCGATCGCGCACTGGAGCGGGCACGCGGGCTGGGGCACGGTGCGCCCGCCTCTGGTCGAGGTGAATGCGGAGCAGTCTAAAGCGCTGATCGCCGAGCTCAAGCAGGCCGGATTCTCCATGCCGGGCCTGGACAAAGCTTGAGCTGGCAGATGGCGCGAATATTCCTGACCCATCCGCCCGAAGCGCTGAAGAATTTCTACGGCGACAAGGCCATCGCGGGCATCAAGGCACTGGGCGAGGTGCGTTTCAACGGCGCCGGGCGCGAACTGTCCACCAAGGAACTGATAGCGGCCGCGCGCGGCTGCGAAATCATCGTTTCCTACCGCCAGACCCCGGGCGAGGCCGAGTTGTTCCGCAACGCGCCCGACCTGGTCGCGTTCTCGCGCTGCGCCATCGACATCCGCAACGTAGACGTGCCGGCGGCGAGCGAGATGGGCATCCTCGTCACCCAGGCGAGCGCGGGTTTCGTCGCCTCGGTGGCGGAGTGGAACATCGGCGCGATGATCGCCCTGGGCCGCAGCATTTGTGACTCGAACACGATCTACCATGCGGGCACCCGGCCTGTCCCCCCCATGGGCCGACAGCTGCGTGGCGCCACCCTGGGCGTGATCGGCTACGGCCAGGTCGGGCGCTATCAGTGCGAGCTGGGTCTCGCCATGGGCATGCGCGTACTGGTATCCGACCCGTATGCGCGGATGGACCACGCGGCGCTGGTTCAACTGCCTCTGCCTGAGCTGCTCGCACAGTCCGATTTCGTCGTCTGCCTCGCGGTGGCCAACGAGGCGACCGAGAATCTGATGAACGCAAACACCTTTGCCCAGATGAAGCCGGGCGCCTTCTTCATCAATGCGTCGCGCGGCAACCTGGTGGATGAGCCAGCGCTGCTGCAGGCGCTGGACTCCGGCCATCTCGGCGGCTGTGCGCTGGACGTCGGCCGCGCGCCCGATCAGACGCCCGCTCCCGCGCTCGCGCGCCATCCGAAAGTGATCGCGACGCCGCATGTGGCGGGTTTGACCCCGGAATCGATAGAGCACCAGGCGCTGGAGACCGTGGCGCAGGCCGCCGAAATCATCAAGGGCCGCGTGCCCAAAGGCGCGGTCAACGCGCAGCACTGGAGCAGAAGGGAGAGGCTTAAAGCATGAAAACCATACTGATCACCGGCGCGTCGGGCGACGTCGGCACCCACCTGCGGCGCGAACTGGCGGGAAAGTACCATCTGCGCCTGTCAGACCTGCGGCCGCTCAAGCCGGCCAGGGGCGAAAAATTCGCGCGCGCCGACATCTCGAACATGGCCGACGCGCTGCGCATCACCAAGGGCGTGGACGCCATCGTCCACCTCGGCGGCTATTCGGTCGAGGGCCCGTGGGAAGGCATACTCAGCGCCAACATCATCGGCTGCTACAACGTGTTCGAGGCCGCGCGCAGGAACCAGGTGAAGCGCATCCTGTTTGCCACCTCCAACCATGCCGTGGGCTTTTATCCGCGCAGCCAGACCATAGACCACCGCGTCTATATCAAGCCCGATGGGCGTTATGGCGTGTCCAAGGTGTTCGGCGAGGCCTTGGGCAGCCTGTATGCGGACAAATACGGCATGCAAGTCTTCCTGATGCGCATCGGCAACGTCAATCCGGCGCCGATAGACAAGCGGCGGCTGTCGATCTGGCTGTCGCCGCGCGATCTGGCGCAACTGGTTAGCATAGGCATCGAGCATCCGGACATCCGTTTCGAAATCGTCTACGGCGTGTCAAGGAACAAGCGCAGCTGGTACGACAATTCCAATGCCCGCCGCCTCGGCTACAGGCCGCAGGACGACTCGGAAATCTACGCGCGTGAAGTCCTGGCGAAGGAAGGTCCGGGGAATCCGATCGGCGATCGTTACCAGGGCGGCGCATTTACCCATGTCGAGGCCGTGCCCAACCCGGCGCCGCTGCCGCGGGCGAAGGCGGCGAAGAAGCCAGTCAAAAGAGCGGCCAAGAATACGCCCGCGAAAGAAAAGAAGAAGTGAGCGCTGCCTGTGGGCGAGCAGCTGGCCGCACCCTAACCATAGGCCGCAGCCTTCGCGTGCGGCCATGCTTGACCTGCTGCTCGAATGGGCCGACGACGACGCTACGCGGCGCAGGATTTTGGTCGATAATCCGGCGCGGCTTTATGGTTTTTGAGTACGCTTGCTTCGGCGAATTCTGAATCAAGGAACCAGCGCAGGCAGGAACTTTTGCAAACCAGTATCACCCACCAAAGGAGAAGGAACCATGAAACGAAGGAGCTTTTTGTCCGGTATTGCCGGTGCCGCAATCGCGGCCGCATTTTCGCTTCCGGCCGGCGCCCAGGTGATCACGCTGCACGGCGCATCGCAGTTCGGCGACGATCACCCGTTCACCAAAGGGCTGATGAAATTCGAGGAACTGGTGAAGAAGTACTACGGCAAGCCGATCAATTTCGTGCTGCACAAGAACTCGGAGCTCGGCCTCGAAAAGCAGTATTTCGAGTATATGGCCCAGGGCAGGGCCGTGGACTATGCCGTTGTCTCGCCGGCGCACATGTCGACGTTTTCCAAGGCGGCGCCGTTCATCGACGCGCCTTTCGTGTTCCGCGACCACGACCAGATGAACAAAGTGATCGCGCAGGACGTCTTGAAGCCGATCGCCGATGAAATCGCGCAGAAAGCCGATGTGTTCCTGGTCGGCTTCGGCGGGGGCGGCGTGCGCAACATTTTCGTCAACAAGCCCGTGCACAACATGGCCGAGATCAAGGGCCTCAAGGTGCGGGTGCAGGGCGCGCCGATCTGGAGCCGCACCTTCGCCGCCGCCGGCATGGCGCCCACGGTGATCGCCTACAACGAGGTCTATAACGCGATCCAGAACGGCGTCATCGCGGCCGGGGACAACGAGGCGGCCGGCGTCGAGCAGATGAAGTTCTACGAGGTTGCGCCCAACCTGATTCTGACCCGGCATGCGATCAGCATCCGGCCGATCTGCTTTTCCGGCAAAACCCTGAAGAAGCTGCCCGCCGATCTGCAGGCGGCGATACGCAAGGCCGCGGCCGAGGCGGGGGACTGGGAGCGAGCGCTCGAATCGAGCAGCGATACGGCGATCCTGGACCGGCTGGAAAAGGCCGGCAAGCTGAAACAGGTCAAGTTCGAGGAGCGCGACAAGCTGCGCGAGGCTATGGCCCCCGTGCTGGCCGCATACGCCAAGGAAATCGGCGCCGACGCCATTTTCGCGCGCATCAACGCAATCAAGTAGTACCACATACCTGAAAGGAAAAGGCGGTGCCTCGCACCGCCTTCTATCCACATGAACGCCTATCGAACATTCACCCGCTGGTATGCACAGCTGCTGTCGTGGACGCTGGTCGCCTCGATCGCCGTGCTGATCATTCCGGT
>JAJZUN010000422.1 GCA_021848555.1 Pseudomonadota bacterium
CGGCAGCGGACGCAATGCGCTGTTGGCTTTGACGCACGACGACTGGTCCGGCCGGCACCGCTGGGAGATACCCTATCTTGCACCCGACGAATCCGGATGGCAGGCGCACCGGGCAGTGCTGGATGCGCATCTGCCGGTCCGCGATTTCGAGTTTGTGCGCGCAGGCGTGGACGGCGGCGCGCGCCACATCCTGATACACGGAGACCCGGTGTTCGACGCCTCCGGCGCGTTCCGCGGCTACCGCGGCGTCGGCACCGACATCACCGAGCGCAAGCACGAAGAGCGGCTGCTGCGGCTGGAGCATGCGGTAGCCCGCTCACTTGCCGAGGCGAGCGACGAGTCCTCGGCATTGATAACGGTGATACGCAGCGTCTGCGAAACGAACAATTGGGGGCGGGGCACCTATTGGCGCTTGGACGAGGCCGCCGGGGTGATGCGTTTCGGCGAGCACTGGAGCATGCCGGGGGCCGAGTTCGAGCGCTACACGGAAGGTTCGCGGGCGGTGGTGTTTGCGCCTGGCGCAGGCATAGTCGGCCGCGTGTGGCAATCGGGCGAGCCCTTGTGGATCGCGGATTTCTACAATGATCCGCGCGTGGTGCAGAAGGCTCTGGCGCGCGAAGCCGGCATGCGTTCCGTGCTGGTGTTTCCGGTAATGGCGGCAGGCAGCACGTTCGGGGTATTCGCTTTCTTCAGCAGCGTGGCACGCGAACCCGACCTGCGCCTGCTGGCGGCGACGCGCATGATCGGCAGCGCGGTGGGCCAGTTTCTGCAGCGCATGCAGGCCGAAGCGCAGGTAAGCCGGATCAATGCCGAGCTGGAGGCGCGCGTCGCCAGCCGCACCCGGGAATTGGAAATCGCCGTCAGCGAGCTGGAGGCCTTTTCCTACTCGGTATCGCACGACCTGCGCGCGCCGCTGCGCGCGATCCATGGCTTCAGCAGCCTGCTGCGCGAGCAGTACGCCCGTCAGATCGATGAACAGGGCCGGGACATGCTCAGGCGCGTGAGCGCGGGCACCGAGAAAATGGGACAGCTCATCGACGACCTGCTCAAACTGTCGCGGGTATCGCGCCAGGAGATGAAAGTCGAGCCGGTGGACCTGTCGGAAATGGCGTGGGAAGTGATCGGGGAATTGCAGGCCGAGGCGCCCGAGCGCAGGGTCGAGTGGGTGATCGCGCCGCAGGCTTCGGCCAGGGGCGACGCGGGGCTGCTGCGGGTGGTGCTGCAGAACCTGATCGGCAACGCCTGGAAATACAGCGCCAAGCGCGAGCATGCGCGCGTGGAATTTGGCGTCGCTGAACGCGACGGCCGGCCGGCGTATTTTGTGCGCGACAACGGCGCGGGCTTCGATATGGCCCAGGCGAAGAAGCTGTTCGGCGCGTTCCAGCGGCTGCATTCGACGGCGGAGTTTCCCGGCTCGGGCATCGGCCTGGCCACGGTTTCCCGCGTCATCCATCGCCACGGCGGCGAGGTCTGGGGCGAGGGGCGCGTGGGTGAGGGTGCCAGGTTCTGGTTCTCCCTGGCTCGAAGCGGAGGCAGCGCTGCTGCATCGGCCAAGGCAGGGGCGGGAGAGCACGCGTCGGATGATCGCTGAACCTATGTTGCGTTCCAGCGGTGGCCATCGCTGAGCCGGGCGCATGCGCATCGACCCGGCTGAACTGGCTTTTGACGGCGACGGAACGCCTTATTCGCGCGACTACGGCGACGTCTATCACAGCGCGGAATCCGGCCCGGGCCAGGCGCAGCACGTGTTCCTCGGCGGCAACGGCCTGCCGCGCAACTGGGCGCGCGCGCGTGTGTTCACCATCGTCGAAACCGGATTCGGGCTGGGGCTGAATTTCCTGGCGACCTGGCGGCTATGGCGCGATGACCCCGCGCGTTGCGAACACCTGCATTTCGTTTCGATCGAAAAGCATCCCTTCGATCGGGCCACGCTGGCGGCGCTGCATCAGCGCCATGACGAATTCGCGCCGCTGGCCAGGCAATTGCAGCAGGCCTGGCCGCCGCTGGTTTCAGGACTGCACCGCCTGCATTTCGAGGACGACAGGCTGACGCTGACGCTCGTGTTCGGCGACGTGGCCGAACTGGTGCCGCGCCTGAGACTGCGCGCCGACGCGATTTTTCTCGACGGTTTCGCCCCTAGGCTCAACCAGGAGATGTGGTCGCCGCAGCTGATGCAGCGCCTTGCGCGGCTCGCTCGTCCCGGCACCACCGTGGCGACCTACTCCAGCGCCAGCGCGGTGCGCCAGGGGCTGGAGGCGGCGGGATTCGCCGTGGAGAAATGCCCCGGATTCGGGCGCAAGCGCGAAATGCTCCGCGGCAGCTACGTGCCGCGCCGGCCGCGGGCGGCGCCCAGCGGCATCGGCAGCCGGCATGCGATCGTGATCGGCGCGGGCATTGCGGGCGCGGCGGTCAGCGAACGCCTGGCGCGGCGCGGCTGGCGCATCGACCTGATCGAGAGCCGCGCCATGCCGGGCGCGCAGGCGCCGGCCCGCTACGCCGGCGTGTTCCACCCGCACCTGTCGCGCGACGACTGCATGCTTTCCCGGGCCGCGCGCAACGGCTTTCTGTACGCGATTGCGCGCTGGCTCGCGCTGGAGCGCTCGGGTCCGGCGCCGACCTGGGCGCGCTGCGGCGTGCTGCAGCTCGCCGCTGAGGCGAAGCAGGAACAACACATGATGGCGGCGATCGCGGTGCTGGGTTTTCCGGCCGAATTCGCGCTATACCTCGAGCGCGGCGCCGCCGAGGCGCATGCCGGCTGCACCCTGGGCGGCGGCGGCCTGTGGTTTCCCGGCGCAGGATGGATGCGCCCGCTGAGCCTCGTTGCCGCGCAGGCGGCCGCGGCCGGACCGGCGCTGCGCGCGCAGTTCGGCGTCAGGGTGGAGCGCATTGCGCGCAGCGGCGAGCTGTGGCAGGCGCTGGCCGCGGACGGCAGGCTCATTGCCGCCGCGCCGGTGCTGGTGCTCGCCAATTCAAACGATGCGGCGCGTCTTGCTCCGATGGCGCAGGCGCTGCAGCGCATCCGCGGGCAGGTCAGCTATCTGCCCGCCGTCAGCCTGAGCGCACCGCGCGTCGTGCTCACCGGTTCGGGCTATGTGCTGCCGGCCGTTGACGGAATAGTGGTGGCGGGCAGCACCTATGATCGCGACAACGACGATCCCGAGCCGCAACTGCAAGGCCACGAGGCCAATCTGCAGCGCCTGCCGCAATTGATGCCGCAGGCACGGGTGGCCGCTACTGCCGCGACGCTGGAGGGCGCCGTGGGTTTTCGCTGCGCGCCGCCGGACCATCTGCCGCTGGTGGGCGCGATGCCGGACGTCGATGCCGCGCGCCTAAGCAAAGCCGCTCTATCCGGCGCGCAATTGGCCGACCTGCCCCGGCGCGAGGGGCTTTACTGCGCCGCGGGCTATGCCTCGCGCGGGCTGGTCTGGGCCGCCCTGGCCGGCGAAATGCTCGCCAGCCAGATCGAAGGCGAACCCATGCCGCTGGAGAGCGATCTGGCCGACGCGCTGGATCCCGGGCGGTTCGTGATGAAACAGGCGCGCCGAGGAAAGCTGTGAGTTCCTGCTCTCGGGCGGGTTAGAATACCGGCCTGCGGGCGGCGTCGTGATGATGGCTGCCCGGATAGTCGCTGTTTCTCTACAAGGACCATGATCATGAAGTCGATTCAGTCGATTCGCAAAGCGATCCTGTTGTCGGTGCTGGCTGTCGGTGTTCTGAGCGCGGGAGGTATGGCGCAGGCGCGTGATTTGACGATCGCGCTGGCTACCGAACCCAGCTCGATGGATCCGCAATTCCATTCGCTTACGCCCAATATCCAGTTTTCGGAAACCATATTCGATCCGCTGGTGCGCACCGACGCTGTGGCCAAGCCGGTCCCGG
>JAJZUN010000423.1 GCA_021848555.1 Pseudomonadota bacterium
GGCTGGATCGTGGACCGTTTCGGGCCGCAGGGCATGATACGCGCGGGCATCATCACCTTCGGCCTGGGCTTTCTGATGCTGAGCCAGATCGACAGCATCGCCGGGTTTTACGCTGCATTCATCGTCATCGCCCTGGGCTCCAGCCTGTGCGGCTTTTTCCCGATCAATGTCGCCATCATCTACTGGTTCGAAAAGCGCCGCGCCCGCGCGCTCTCGGTGCTCTCGCTCGGCCTCGCTTTCGGCGGCATGTTCGTGCCGGTGATCGCCTGGAGCATGCAGACCTACGGCTGGCGCGCGACCGCGTTTGCCTCCGGCCTGGCCGCCATGGTCGTGGGCTGGCCGCTGGCGCGGGTGTTCGTGCGGCGCCCGGAAGACGTGGGCGAGACCGTAGACGGGCTGCCGCTGGCTGCCGCGGACCCGGCGCGGCCGGACACAGCCGCGCAGCGCGAGTTCAGCGCGCGCGAGGCGCTCGGCACCGGCGCTTTCTGGCTGTTGTCGCTGGGCCACGGCTTTGCGCTGCTCATCGTCTACGCGGTCAATGTGCACGCGATCACGCACATGAAAGAAGGCCTGGGCTATAGCGTCGCCGAGGCGTCCCTCGTCATCACCCTGATGATCGCCGCGCAGATCGGCGGCGTCCTGCTCGGCTGGGTCATCGGCGACCGTTACCAGAAGCGCATGATCGCCGCCTGTTGCATGCTGATGCACGCGGCCGGGCTGCTGATGCTGACCTACGCCACCGGACCGGTCATGCTGGTCGCGTTCGCCCTGCTCCACGGCGGCGCCTGGGGGCTGCGCGGGCCGATGATGCAGGCGATCCGTGCGGACTACTTCGGCCGGCGCTCGATCGGCATGATCCTGGGGCTGTCCTCGATGATCATCGTGATCGGCCAGCTCGGCGGACCGATGGTCGCGGGCGTGCTCGCCGACCTGACGGGCAATTACCGCGCCGGATTTACGGTGCTCGCCGTAATGGCGGGACTGGGTTCGCTGTTTTTCCTGCTGGCGAAAAAGCCGGTCTAGGCGCGCCGCGATGCAGCCCCGGGGCCGTCGCTACTTGCTCAGATTTAAGCAGACCTGGGAAACCAAGGGTCCGCTCACGCTAGCTTCTTTAAGTTACTATAATGCCAATCCTTGAATCAAGAATCGCCGGTCATCGCCAAGGGGTAGAGACAGATGAAGATCAAGGACAGTCAGCATGGGAACTGAAGAGGTACGACCATGAACAAGCAGAACGAGCAAGCGATTATCGAGAAGATCAAGGGACTTCCGCCGGAGCGGGTAGCGGAAGTGGAGGACTTCGTTGATTTCCTGCGCGCACGCAACGATGATCAGCGGCTGACTCAAGCCGCGACGAAGGCCTCCGCACCGGCATTCAATAAGGTGTGGGATAACCCCGAAGATGCCGACTACGACCGGTTGTAGGCAGCGCTAGGCTATGCCCGCCTACGGCTTCGGGGACATCGTGCTCGTGCCGTTCCCCTTCACCGATCAATCCGGCGCCAAGAAGCGCCCCGCAGTCATCGTCAGCAGCACCGCCTATAACCAGGCGCGGCGCGACGTGGTAATCATGGCGGTTACCAGCCAGATCAAACCATCAGGGGCCTTCGGGGAAGTGATCATCCAGGACTGGCAGGCGGCAAGTCTGCTCAAACCCTCCGCCATCAAACCGGTTTTTGCCACCATCGAGCAGACGCTTATTCTCAAGCGCTTAGGGCAACTTTCTACTCGAGACCAGCCCGCGTTGCGCGACGCCATCTCTGGGATCGTCGGTTGATGTACAACGCCCGCGCACGGCGGGCGTCCGGGGAGAAGTTGCAACTTCTATTCGTGGGCTGGCCTCGATTGATATTGTTCCACCCCAGTTTCCCTGAGACTACTTTTGTGTGATCCAAGAACCTAACCACGCGATAGAAGATTGAATATATGAGTATTCCTGAAAGCAATCCTAGATGGAACGGTCCCGAAGTGATCCATCGTATTGAGATCAAAGCCAGCGACTGACCGGCGGATAACGCTAGTGGCGCCCGGAAATCTGGAAGCAGCATCCATTTTTTTTTGAGGCAGGAAAGAAAAGGTGCAGCCTCTTTCTTGACCTCTCTTGCGCCACGAAAACAGCCCCTAAGCTATTTGCTCAGGTAGCGCATCGCGCGCTCCAGGCCCTCGATGGTAATCGGGTACATGCGCGCTTCCATGATTTCGCGGATCACAGAGATCGACTGGCGGTAGGGCCAGAGCTGCTCCGGCTCGGGGTTGAGCCAGACCGCTTTCGGATAGACGTCGAGCATGCGCCGCATCCACACTGCGCCGGCCTCGTCGTTGGAGTATTCGATCGAGCCGCCCGGCTGCAGGATTTCGTACGGGCTCATGGTGGCGTCGCCGACGAAGATGAGTTTGTAGTCATGCCCGTACTTGTGCATGATGTCCACGGTCGGCGTGCGCTCCGAATGGCGGCGGCGGTTGTCCTTCCACACATAGTCGTACAGGCAGTTGTGGAAGTAGAAATACTCCATGTGCTTGAATTCGGTTTTGGCCGCGGAGAACATCTCCTCGCACAGCTTGATGTGGTCGTCCATCGAGCCGCCGATGTCGAAAAACAGCAGCACCTTGACCTTGTTGTGGCGCTCCGGCCGCATCAGGATGTCGAGCATCCCGGCTTTTCTCGCGGTGGAGCTGATGGTGCCGTCGAGGTCGAGCTCCTCGGGCGCGCCGTCGCGGGCGAAGCGGCGCAGGCGTCTTAGCGCAACCTTGATGTTGCGCGTGCCCAGTTCCACCTGGTCGTCGAGGTTCTGGTATTCGCGCTGGTCCCATACCTTCACCGCCGAGCGGTTGCGCGAGCCCTCCTGGCCGATGCGCACGCCCTCGGGGTTGTAGCCATAGGCGCCGTAAGGCGAAGTGCCGCCGGTGCCTATCCACTTGCTGCCGCCCTGGTGCCGGCCTTTCTGCTCCTCGAGGCGTTTCTTCAGCGTTTCCATGAGCTTTTCCCAGCCGCCCATGGCCTCGATCTTGGCTTTTTCCTCGGGGCTCAGGTTGAGTTCGGCCTGCTTGCGGAGCCACTCGAGCGGGATGTCGGCTTCCACGCCCATGATCGCCTCGACGCCCTTGAAATACTCGCCGAAGGCGCGGTCGAACTTGTCGAAGTTGGCCTCGTCCTTGACCAGGCAGGTCCGCGAGAAATAGTAGAAATCGTCGATCGAGGCGCCGACCACGCCTTTTTGCATGCCCTCGATCAGCATCAGGTATTCCTTGGTCGTGACCGGGACCTTGGCTGTCTTGAGCTTGAGGAAGAAATCGATCAGCATGATCGCGCCGCTGCCGGCCGTGCCTTCGCGTTACCGGTTGTGCCGCGACATGAAGATCAGCCGCTCGAACAGATGCACGTCCTGCTCGTTCTTGAGCAGCGCGCCGTGCAGGGGCGGGATGATGGTCTTCTTGTCCTTGCTGCGCAGCGCCTCGGGCGGGATGTCGTCGGCGAGCAGCAGCTTCAGCCAGTCGAGCAGTTCGGAGGTGGAAGGTTTCTTCTTCAGCCCCGGCACCTCGCGCACCTCGAAAAACACCTCCAGCGCCTCGCGCAGCAGGTGCTTCTTGATGCCGGGGAAGTGCACGTCGACGATTTTCTCCATCGTTTCCTTGTCCGGGAAACGGATGTAATGGAAGAAGCAGCGCCGCAGGAAGGCGTCGGGCAGTTCCTTTTCGTTGTTCGAGGTGATGAACACGATCGGGCGGTGCCTGGCCTTGACCAGTTCGTGCGTCTCATAGACATAGAATTCCATGCGGTCGAGTTCGCGCAGCAGGTCGTTGGGGAACTCGATGTCGGCCTTGTCGATTTCGTCGATCAGCAGCACCACGGGTTGGTCCGCGTT
>JAJZUN010000424.1 GCA_021848555.1 Pseudomonadota bacterium
GCCCGTCGGTAACCTCGAATACCCTCTTGTCTGGCGCGATGTAGTACACGCGCGGCTTGGTTCCGAACTCTGGATGGCGGACATCGGGTTTTTCCGACGCGATGAGCTTCGAGATGCGACTGTTCGGGTCGGCCAGATCGCCGAACACGATCGCCTTGCCGAAACAGTTGCGGGTGCACGCCGTTTCTTCCTGCCCTGCTTCCAGCCGCGAACTGCAGAAATCGCATTTGTCGACAACGCGGAGATTTTTGACCGGCGTCTTGGCGAGATCGGGCACGTCCTTCACATATGGTTTCGGGTTGTTCTTGATCGGTAGATACGGGTGCAGGTAGCGGGAACCGTACGGGCACGCCGGGACGCATTGCCCGCAACCGATGCAGAGGTCGCGGTTGACCATGACAATGCCGTCCTCGCGCTTGTAGGTGGCCCCCTTGACGGGGCACGCCTGGATGCACGGCGGTTCGTCGCACTGGTTGCAGAACTTCGACAGAAAATAGCGCTTGGCCGCCGGATATTCGCCGTCCTCCTGGATTTCGACGCGCGAGCGGAAGCCCCCTATCGGCGCGCCATTTTCCATCTTGCAGCTAACCTGACAGGACGTGCAGCCGATGCACCGGCGCAGGTCAATCAGCATTCCGTATTGCTTTGCCATAACTCCTCCCGAATCGAATTCGCAGGTTTAACGCGCAGGTCAGTATGGCGCGCGGTCGTGAACTTGAATTGACCTGGATCAAAGCCAACGGCGGCCACCACGGCGGTAGTTCATTTGCGTCATGCCCGCAGCAACAGGTGCGGCGCGGCAGGACGCTGATGACTTCGTGTATAGTACGGTAGCCATACCGCGGCCAGAGGGTCAGACGCGGTTCCTAATCCGAATGATTCGACGAACGCGATGTGACCGAATCGCCCGCCACAAGCCGCAAAGCAAAAGCGATCTGCGCCCGTTTGCCGACCCCCAGCTTCCGCATGATCTTGCGCAGGTGATTGCGCACGGTGTGAAAGCTCAACCCCAGCGAGACGGCGATGCGTTTGTCGGCCAACCCCTGGGCCACCAAGGTCAGCACCTCCAATTCGCGAGGCGTGAGCGCGGCGTGCGGTTTAGCGGGAACGACCTCCGTTGCTCCATACTGCGGCCCGTGCGGCTGCTGATCCACGCGCAGCGCGGACGCTGTAAGCGCATGCAGTAAGCCGATCCGTGCGGCGTCATGCGTGCCCCCTATCAGCAGCAGCAGCCAGCTCGGGCGGGAACCGGAAGGCAGCACGTATAGGGCGTGCGGGCCGGGCTTTGCCGGCAGACGCAACGTGAAGGGTGAGGTATTGCCGGGCGATTCGCGCCGCGCCGCCTGCGCCCTAGCGACGATCTGCTCATGCCTCGCACCCTTGGGCAGTCGTCCCACCGACAGCAGCAGCTCGGCCGAGGCATCTTGGTGCTCGGCCAGCCAGCCGATCCATTTCGGGCCCACGAGCGGGCGTATCCATTGATTGGATAGCAAGCGCAGCCAGGCGGTACGGTCAGCTTGTTGGGTACGCAGCTGCGACAACAGGCTGTCCAGCGCGAATTGGGATTCGGGCCCGGGCAGCGGAGTCAGCGGGTCGAGATGGACGAGATAGGCCCGCGAACCTCCGCGTAGGCCGATGGGTTCGACGCGCGTCAGCACCACCAGCGGCGATGCATGAGGTCGCGGTATCAACGCCAGCGCGGGCTCGGATATGTCGTTCGAGCCAGATGCGAAATCAAGGCAGCAGCCCTGCACCACGCCACAGCTTGTCACACGCGTGCAAACCAACGGCCCCAGCGCACGAGCGTTCTTGCCCAGCAATTGCGCCAGGGAGGCCGACAGTGCCAGCACCGCGCGGTCCGGCGCCACCAGCATCAGGAGTCCCGGCCAGCCGGCCACCAAGCGCGAGAGAATCTCGATCTCCGGCAGCGCTCCCGTCGAAGGCGCGCCGCCGGTGTCCGGCGTGAACGCGGCGGGTCTCGCGTCAGTCATGGTCACCAGCTGGCGGGGTGGGTCACGTCAATAGTACACCGTGGTGGGCGAATGGCTGATCGCCTTGAGGAGAAGCACGGGATGGCGTCGATGAACGGCGCGCGCGGCACGAAATCGCCAACCTGCCCGGCCGCGTCCAGGCGCACCTGGCAGGCGTGCATAACCCGTTAGGAGGGATTGCAGCAACCCTCTTGCTGTTGGATCGGCGGGCAGCGATCGAAGGTGCATGGTGCCAAAGCATATCGATCAGTCACCGGCAACGTCGCGGGCGTTCCTTCTCACGGCCGGAGCAATACTTTCTTGTCTGCAAACTTGCGACTGTTACTTTCTGTCACCACCACCAGATCCTGCAGGATGCCGCAGCCGCGCACCTGCATCGACGGCTTGCAGCGCAGCGCTTTGAGCTGGCGCTCGAGTTTGGCGAGGTTGCGCCGCTGCTCGGGCACCTTTCCGATGTGCTCGTCAAGCAAGGCGTCCACCTCGCCGCAATGGGCGCCCGGCGCCTGTGCCAGTTTGAGCAGCGGCCGTATTTCCGTCAGGCCGATGCCGAGCGCGCGGCACTGCCGGATGAAGCCCAGGCGCTTTGCCGCCTCCGGACCATAACGCCGGCAATTGGACGCGAACCGTGCCGGGTTCTGCAGCAGTCCCTGCTGCTCGTAGTAGCGAATCGTCTCCACCGAGACGCCCACCTGCTCCGCCGGTTCACCGATGCGCATGGGCTTGCCCCTCAAGCGACTTCAAGGTTTCCAATATGCCGGACGCAAGCGAATGACAGCTTGATGTGGATCAAAGCCGCCATAGACAAAGGAGCCGCAATTGCCCCGATCCCAAGACCTGAATACCGCAGCGCGCGCCGCCGCGCTCGGCGTCGTAGGCGACGCGCTGACGCAGGCAACCGCGGCTGCCAAATGCCATGGCTGCGGCTGCATGCTGCATACCATCGGAGCACTGGAGCAAGCCGCTCACCTGGCACCGGAATTGACGCCGGTTCTCGCTGGGGCGCGTCGCGTGCTGACACCCAAGAAGTACGACTGCCTCGGCTGCGAGACCTGTTTGGGCGTCATCGCGGACCGCTACCCCCTCGGCTCCGGGACGACGATTTTCGAATCGTCTCTATTCCCCCATTCTCCCCAGGAGGCCACATAGTTGCGGACGCGCGGATAGCCCAGGGACTTGAGGGCGAGGAAGGTATTGGCCGAGCGGTAGCCGCCCTGGCAGACAGGGATGACGGTCTTGTCGGGCGTTACACCGCGCGAGGTGTAGAGCTCGCGGATTTCTTCCGCCGGCCGAAACGCGCCCCTATCGTCGAGGTGATCGCGCCAGAAGATGTGCACCGCGCCCGGAATGGTGCCGACGCGCCGGGCTCGCTTTTCCGTGCCCCGATATTCCGACTCGCGCCTGACATCGACGATGACCGTCTGTACATCCTCGATGGCGCGATGGACATCGAATCGGGTTGCCAGCAGTTCGAAATTTGGCATTCCTTTATACGGAGGAGACGCCGGCGGCGCTTTTGCCGGATCGGCCGGCGCCGGTGCTGCCGTCAGGCGGACGAGCGCATTGCCCGACGCAGTCCACGCCTGCGTTCCGCCCTCCAGTATCCTGACGTCCGGGTGACCCAAAACTGCGAGCAGCCAGACCGCACGCGCGGCGCGCTCGCCGGTTTCGTGATCGTAGATCACTACCGGCTTGTCCCGGGATACGCCCCGGCTTCCGAACAAGTTTCGAAATATCGACAGGAAGGCGTTCAACGGCGCATCCGAGGAGTCATTCAGGCTGACGCCATAGAGGTCGAGATGCCTGCTTCCCTCGATATGGCCTAGCGCGAAATCCTACGCCGGACGCAGGTCGATCAGGCTAAGCGTTCCCAG
>JAJZUN010000425.1 GCA_021848555.1 Pseudomonadota bacterium
GCCCTGCTTGGCAGCCTTCGTCCACCAGTGTAGAGCCTCCTTGGTGCTACTTTTCACTCCGTCGCCCTGGTAATAGGCAACTCCCAGATTCGTTTGGGCACTGGGATTCCCCTGATCAGCAGCTTTTCGATACCAGTACACAGCGCGTGAAAAATTTTTGTCCACTCCATTACCATAGTTATAGGCCACACCCAGATTGTTCTCAGCACTCGCATCACCTTGGGCAGCCGCCTTGCGGTACCAATAAACCGCCTTTTCATAATTTTTGGGTTTGCCCTGGCCACTATAGTAGGCGTAGCCCAGAAGGTTTTGTTCTTTGGCTGTCAGGAGGGCGGATGAAGGACGAGTTACTGCCATTGGTGTTGTCGACTTGATCGCAGGGGTACTGACAACCTTGTTGTCAGAAATCGGCGTCACAGATGTAGAACTGCTTGTCCCTGCGGGTGGCTGTTCATCTGTTCGAGCGACGACCTGAGTGTGGTCGCGCAACTCCGCCTGCGCAGCAATCTCTTGCCGTACTTTGGTCAGCATGGGTTGCGCACCCTGATAGCCTTGGGCTACTGCCAATTTATACCAATACAATGCAGTGCGGTCGCTTTTCGGGACGCCATTACCGTAGTAGTACACCTCGCCCATGACAAACTCGGCCAACGGGTCACCTTGAATGGCTGCCTTGCGCGACCAGAATACCGCCTTGCGATATTTTTTCTGAACACCGTAGTAAATTCCTAGCCAGTTTTCGGCGGTTTTGTCCCCGCTTTTAGCTGCCTTTTCAAGGGTGCGTAATGCACTGGCATCCCCCGCACGAGCCTGAGCGCTGAGCATTTCTCCCTGCGCATGAGTCATAGCGTAGGCCGATGAGGCCGCGCAGCAAAGCAGTAAAGAGGGCAACCACAGCAACAAATCTTTTTTTATATTCACGCTGCTACGGGCCTAAAGATGCGTTTTTAGTTTTGGCAAACAAACTATCGGTGCTTTAACCAATGATGCTGTCATCTTTCTCCATCTCTCTTGTTTGAAAACGAATGTCGCTTCACCTGGCACGATGATGACGCTTCGCAAGCCACTTGCTTGCTTCGGTCTGATTAAAGTCAAGCAAGAACGATGCCGCCTAACATGCCTATTTTATTCATTCATAAACAATATGCTACAAAAATATGGGCAGATTTGGTTTATTTTTTTGTGACGTTACGTAACCCGGTATAACCAGCGTGTAAAAGAAGTAACGCGCCATGCCCGGCGCACACGTTTAGCTTGAGGGACACTCGAGGCGATTGTTGGACGAAGCCGCTACGCGGAGGAGTCGCCGGCTGCGGCGCCACGAATTATTCAGCCTGTGCTGCTCAGCGTGGCGGTGCTCAACGCGCTTGTGGTGAGCTGGCTGATCTGGATGCAGCCGGAGTACGGACGGCGGTTCGTGGCGTGGGTGCTGCGCGGGAAGGCGGCAAAGGCGGACTGAACGGGTCCGCCGCCGCTTTCGCTGACTCCGGACCGATTCCGCGCCTCGGCTCCCGACCCTCGGACTCGGCGCTGCGTCATCCGCACCATGTCGGACTTCGCAATCATCGGCTGGCGCTCATCCCTTTCTCACCGCAGCGCAACCGCCTCGAAGCGCGCGATGACGGCACCCTTCTCGTCGAGCAGGTCGAGATGCCCGCCGACGATGCGGTAGCGCTCCACCTTGCCCAGCGTTTGCAGGAACTCGCGTTCGTATTCCATGCCGGTCAGGCAGGCGCGCAGCGTACTGACCATCTGGCGCAGATGCAGCTTGTCGCCGTCGACCTTGAAACTGCCGGTCACGGCGTTGCAGCCGCCGGCGCCGGACACGCGGTCGCCTTTCGCGGAAAACACCAGATGCGGTTCCTGCTTCCTGACGGCGCCCGGGAGGCTGATCGCCTGCCCATTGAGCTGCACCAGTTTCCAGTAGGTGCCGCGCAGCGCGATGTGGGTCGCCACCATGCCGCAGCTCAGGCCGGGCTGGATGTCGGTGAACTTCTCGACGACCAGGGTGGCACGCGGCGGCTGGCTTTCCTCCGCCGAAGGACGCGAGGCGATCCGGCCATCCAGGCGCACATACAAGGCCTGCCCGGACTTGTGAGGCGCGTCGACATACGCCCGTTCCAGCGCTTTGAAGTCTCCCTCCATCGCCACCGGCATCCGCCGACCGTCTTCGCACAGGGTGATCGAAGCGGCATCGGCCATGTAGGAGAACATGCCGGTCAGTTTCAGCTCCGGCTCGACGAGCGCCAGTCGGGGCAAGCGCCGCAGCGGCACGTTGTAAGGCGATGTGGCGAGCTTGCCCCGCGCATCGAGCGGCCGCAGCAGGCCGCCCGCGTCTTCCACATCGAACAGCAGTGTGGACCTGTCGCTCTGGAACAGCTTGAGCACCCCGAGTGCGCTGTCATACTGCCAGCGGCCGATGCGATCGATCGGCTTGAGCGTCGGTTTGTCCACGTAGGTGGTGCGCAACTGGTACTGCCCGCCCGGAAGCAGATCGAGATGCCAGCGGACCAGGCTGTCCGCCCCCGGCACCTCTCGCTCATAGGACGCGGGCAACTGCTTGGCGAATATCGAGAAACGATTGCTCTGCGCGCGCACCAGCAGCAGTTGCACCGGCGCAGTCGTGCCGGTGAACTCCAGATGGCGCGCCAGCGCAACGAACAGCATCCGACCGGGCACACTCACCATGGCGTTCACGACATAGTGCCCGTCGGGCTGGATGGCCGCAGCGTCGTAGTCAATGGCGAAACGAAATGGCGGTTGCCCGGCGGGATCGAGGATCGCGCGGCCCAGCGTCTTCGGTGCCGCGCCCGTCTTCGACACATCCTGCAGCGTCGCCTCGAATACCGCGCTCGGCGGCAGCATCATGCGTTCGCGGTAGGTCGCGGTCCCCTCCAGTGTCGCCGCCTGCGTCAGCCCGGTGCCGGCCAGCGCCAATGCGAACAGCAGCACGCACCGTGCCAACAGGCTCCCCGGCGAACGCCCTTCGGGCGCGGGTGAATGTGATGGTTGTCGCTTCAACATGATTCCTCCCTCGTTGGTCTCATTGCGCGTTGGTGGATGAAACAGCCGCCTCGCCCGCGCGAACCGAGGCGAGGAAATCGAGCATCTTTTGCAGCGCTTCGCGCCCGGCAGCGCTGTCGAGATTGAACTGATACTCATGGGGTAGCGCCGGTTGGCGGTTCGCCGGGAAGAACAGGGTCTCGACCGGAACACTCAGACTGCCGAGCTTCTTCGCCAACGCGACGGCCTGCGGCTCCAACGGATCACCGTTGCCGCTGGAAATGAAACTCGGCGGAAAGGCGGCGGTGACATGCGGCGTAATGGACATCAGCCGGAAGCGCCGGTCATGCAGGAACTTCTCCGTTCCCGAATAGGCCCAGAGCACGGTCTTGAGGAACCAGGCGTAATTGCCGTGGTAGTCCACCGCGTCCAGGTCGTAGGCGCCGGAGAGCAGCAGGGTGGCGGCAATCTGGTGTGCCTTGAGCGACGGCGTGATGCCGACCTCACGCGCATAGTCCGAGTCGGTGCCGAGCAGCGCGATCTGCGCGGCGATCTGCGCGCCGGCCGAATCGCCGGCGAGGATGATGCGCCCTGGGTCGACGTGCAACTCGGTGGCGTGCGCAAGCAGATAACGCAGCGCAGCGTTGACCTGCTGCACCGGCCTGGGATAGGCCGAACCGAAGCCGGTGGAGTATTCGACCCCAACCGTGGTGTAGCCGTGGCCCGCGAGGATTTTCAGATAGTTGGCGATGCCGCTTGTGCTTCCACCGATCCAGCCACCGCCATGCACCCAGACGATGGTCGGCAAGGCGCCTTTGCGGCCTTGCGGGAAGTAGAGATCGAAGGTCTCGTCCGCC
>JAJZUN010000426.1 GCA_021848555.1 Pseudomonadota bacterium
GTCCGAGGAGGTCTGCGGCACCAATGCCCTTGGCACTGCGATCGTCACCGGTCAGCCCATCATCATCCACGGCTCGGAGCATTTCTTTTCCTGCTACGGCCAGGTCTGCTGCACCGCGGCGCCGGTTCACGGCCCTGGCGGTGAGCTCGTCGGTTTGTTGGATGCCTCCTCGGACTGCGTTTCGCGCCAGCGCCACACTCTTGCGCTGGTAAAGATGGCGGCGACCCATATCGAGAACGGTTTGTTCGCGCACCAGATGGGCGCGCAAATGATCCTGGCGATCCATCCGCGCGCGGAGTTTCTCGGCACCATCAGCGCCGGCATGATCGCGATTGACGAGGCCGGACGCATCAGCGCAGTCAACGGCCGCGCCGCCAGCATCCTGACGGGGCTGGAGGTGGCGCCTGGTTCCAGCTTCGAGAAGATATTCAGCGAGCCGCTGGAAAAACTGCTGGCGCGGCTGCACGCGAGCCACCAGGCTTTCGTGCGCGATGCGCTGGGCAGCGTGCACGCCGTCGCGTGGATCAATCGCGGCGCGCCGGCCGTGCGGCGCAACCATGCCCAGCTCAAGCTTCGTGCCGGGGTCGCGCTGGCGCCGGCGCGGAATTTGCGCGAGCCCGCTTTCGTGGCCGAGGATAGCGGCGTGCGGGAGACCCTGGCGCTGGTCGCCGCGGCGGTCGGGGTGAAGGCGCCTATCCTGATTCAGGGGGAGACCGGCAGCGGCAAAGAGATGCTGGCGCGCTACGCGCACGAGGTCAGCGGACGCAAAGGCCAGTTCGTGGCGATCAACTGCGCCGCCATGCCGGAGCATCTGTTCGAAGCGGAACTATTCGGCTACGCCGCCGGCGCTTTTACCGGAGCACGCAAGGAGGGCGCCGAAGGGCTGATCGCGAGCGCCGATGGCGGCACGCTGCTGCTGGATGAAATCGGCGCGCTGGCGCCGCAGCTGCAGGCGACGCTGCTACGCTTCCTCGACGATAGGCAGGTAAGGAAGGTGGGCGGCCGCGGCGGCCGCGTCGTCGACGTGCAGATCCTCGCGGCCACCAATGCCGACCTTGCTGCCGAAGTCGACGCCAGGCGCTTTCGCGCCGACCTCCTGTACCGGCTCGACACGATCAAAGCGGTACTGCCGCCGCTACGCAGCCGCAGCGACTTTGCCGCCGCATTGCGCTTTACGCTCGCGTCTATCGATCCGAGCGCGACCATCTCCGAAGAGGCCCTGGCCCGCCTCGCCGCGCACGGCTGGCCCGGCAACTTCCGCGAACTGCGCGCGGTCCTGACGCGTGCGTTGCTGGCGGCATCGGATCGGCATGTAGATCTGGCGCAGGTTGCAGTCTGGCTGCCGCCGGTGCTAAAGCAGGGCAATCCTCCCGCAGGATCGCTGTTGCGCGAAAAGTGGCCGCGGAGGTGATGCGCGAATTTCATCGCTCCGGCGGCAATGTGAGCCATACCGCGCGGAATCTGGCGATTTCGCGCAATACTGTCTATCATCACCTGCGCGAAGCCGCAAAACGCGGTTCCTCGCTCCCCGATTAGCGGCAGGCGGCCGCTGCGGCTGCGTAACTTCGGTCACATACCTGCCGGCAGCGCCGGGATAGCATGTCGGTGCAGCCAATTCTGAACTGGAGTGACCATCAATGAAAGCGAATGTGGGTGGCGTGGACAAGATCCTGCGCATCGTCGTGGGATTGGTTTTGCTTAGCCTTATCCTGATTCTCGAAGGCAATGCCCGCTGGTGGGGGCTGGTCGGCCTGGTGCCGCTGTTGACCGGCCTGGTCAATTTCTGCCCGCTCTACACTTTCCTCGGCTTCAATTCCGCCGCGGCGAAGGACAAGAGCACCTGATCAGCAGGCTGCTGGCCCCGCGTCGGCCGGCGCGGCCAGATCGAGCAGCCGCCGCAGCCGCAGGTAATGGCTTCCCTCCCAGTAGATGCGGCCGCAGACGGGGCAAAGCTGGAAGCGGTCGTAGGCGGCGCGCACTTTCTCCGGCAGGCGCGAGAGCACTTCGGCCTTGGCCACGCCGCGCAATTCGGCATTGCATTCGCGGCAGCGCGTGAACGGAAGCAAGCCGGCCTCGAGCTGCAGGGCGCGCACCACTTCGCGCAGTTGCGCGTCCGGTTCGTTTGCGCGCACGAAGTAGCCGCGCGTGACCAGGCGCTGCTTCAACAGTCCCTTGTCTCGCGTGAGTATGATGCGGCGCTCGGCCACGGCGGCGGTGATGATCTCGCTGTCGCGGCAATCGTTGCGGTACAGGCAATCGAAACCGGCCATGCGCAGGTGGCGCGCTAGCGTGCCGAGGTGAACATCGAGAACGAAGCGCGGTTGGCGCAGCGGCCGCGGCCGCAGGTGCTGCAGCGGCGCGATATCGAGCAGCTCGAACACCGGGTACACCGCGACGCGCTCGCCGCCGCGCAGCACGCGCTCGAAACCGACCGACTCGCCGTCGACCAGGATCAGGTCGACCTCGGTATGCGGCACGCCGATCGCCTCGATTGCGTCCTTGACCGAGCGCGTTCCGGCGACGCTGTAGGCGAAGCTCGCGCGGCGCCGCTCGGGCGGCAGGAAATCGTTCAGTTCCTCGTAGAAGCGGAATTCGGCCGATGCGGGCGTCGGCGTCATCGGCGAGCGCTGCGATTAGACCAGGCGACAGAGCGCCTTGATATCGGCGTTGCCGCCGGAGATGACGACGCCGATGCGCTTGCCTGCGATGGCGTGGCGTGCGCCGAGTTTGCCTTCCAGCAGGGCCGAGGCGGCGAGCACGCCGGTGGGCTCGGCCACGATTTTCATGCGCTCCCAGATCCAGAACAGGCTGTTCAGCAGTTCGGCATCGCTCACCGTCAGCATGTCGTGTACGTAATGCAGCACCAGCGGGAAGGTGATCGTACCCAGGGACGGCGTGCGCGCTCCGTCGGCGATGGTGTCCGGGTTGTGGCAGCTCTGCAGGGTCTTGGATCGGAACGAGCGCGTGGCATCGTCGCCGGCCTCGGGCTCGACGCCGATCACCTTGCAGCCCGGCGACCAGCGGCTCGCCGCAACGGCGCAGCCCGAGAGCAGCCCGCCGCCGCCGCAGGGCACCAGCAAATAGTCCAGCGCGCCCGCCTCCTCGATCAGTTCTTTCGCCGCCGTGCCCTGTCCGGCGACGACATGCGCGTGATTGTAGGGCGGGATCACGTTCATGCCGCGTTCGCTGGCGATGCTTGCCGCCAATTCCTCGCGCCGGGCGGTCTTCGGGTCGTAGGTGATGACCTCGGCGCCATAGGCGCGCGTGGCCTCGAGTTTCACCTGCGGCGCGTCCGCCGGCATGACGATCACGGTTTTCACGCCGAGCAGCGTCCCCGCCAGCGCCACGGCCTGGGCGTGATTGCCCGAAGAGTAGGCGAGCACGCCGCCGCGTTTCTGCGCCGGCGTCAGTTGCGACAAGGCGTTGAAGGCGCCGCGAAACTTGAACGCGCCCATGCGCTGGAAATTTTCGCACTTGAAGAACACCTGCGCGCCGGTGCGCCCGTCCACCATGCGCGAAGTCATCACCGGCGTGCGCCTGGCGTGGCCCTCAAGGCGCGCGGCGGCGTCGGCAATGTCCTCGGCGCTGACGCGCAGGCTGGTCGTATCGCTTGTGTTCATCGGGGGTCTCCGGCGAAGTGGATGGCGTGAATTCTACTCGTGCGGGCCCGCGCGTCGCACATCAAAAGGCCCGTCACTGCGTCAGCGTATGGTCAGGGTCAGGCGCGAGTCGCCGCGCAGCAGCAGGATGCGCAGCGGCCGCTCGGCCTGGCGCAGCGCGGCAATCAATTCCGCCGCCGAGCGCACGCGCTTGCGGTTGACGCCGTAGAGCACGTCGCCCGGGCGCAAGCCGGT
>JAJZUN010000427.1 GCA_021848555.1 Pseudomonadota bacterium
GATTTCGCTCCTTGCGAGTTCGTTGAACGCCTTGCTGGCGCGCAGCATATAGCGCAGCCGATGTCCGAGCACCGGCCAGGCGACGGGTTTGGTGATGAAGTCGGTCGCTCCGGCCTCGTAGGCGCGGTTGATCGACTCGATGTCGTTCAAGATCGTCAGCATCAGGATAGGCAGCCGCTCCGCCCGGCGGCGCAGGGCGGCGCAGGCCGCGAAGCCGTCCATCCCGGGCATGCGCACGTCCATCAGGACGATGTCGGGCCGAATGCTGTCGTAGGCGCGCAGCCCGTCCAGGCCATCGACGGCCTCCTCCACCTCGAACCCGTCGCGTTCCAGCGCGGCGCGCAATATCATGCGCTGGGTGCGCTCATCCTCGACTACGAGCACCAAGGGTTTGCGTGCCGCGGCGTCGCCCGGAAGATTTGACTGAGGAATTACTGGCGCTGCGTTCATGATCGAAAATTTCGCAAATGATACGGCAATATCCGTCGACAAATGCCCTTGGGCCCGTTTCCCGCCCTGGAGCGCGAGACTACACGTTTGGCAATAATTCCGCTGGGATACCGCTGCCGGCCCCGCCCCTAGCGCTGCCGACTCAGATACGCCAGCAACTCGGTCAGCTTGCGACCGGCTTCCGCCTTGACCTGATCGGGGTTCCTGCCGCTCCAGTCGTAGAAGCCCTTGCCGGTCTTGATGCCCAGGTGTCCGGCCTCGTACAGGTCCTGCAGCGCGCGCCGCGGCTGGTCGCCGTGGTGCAGCACCGGCACCAGCGCGCGCTGCGCCAGCGCATGGGTGTCGAGGCCGCTGATGTCTTTTTGCTCGATCAGCCCGGTGATGCACATGCGCGGCGCCAGCATCTCGCGCGCGCAGCGGTCGATTTCCTCCGCGCTCGCCACGCCCTGGTCGATCAGGTAATAGGCCTCGTGCAGGATGGCATGCTGCAGCCGGTTGATCAGCAAGCCGGGCAGCGCGCGTTTCAGGCGCACCAGGTTCCTGCCGGCGGCCTCGAGCAGTCGCACTGCCGTATCCACGGCGGCAGGATCGGTCGCCTTCACCGGCGCCACCTCGACCATGGTGTTCACGTCAGCGGGCATGAAGTAATGCATGCCGATAAAGCGCTTGGGGTACTTGAGCGGCTGCGCCAGCGCTTCCAGGTCGATGCCGGAAGTATTGGAGGCGAGCACCGGCACGCCCGCGTAGGCCGATTCGATCGCGGCGTAGCAGGCGAATTTCAGCGCCATTTCCTCAGGCACCGACTCGATGACCAGCGCGGGCGCTTCCTGCGGCAGGGTATCGAGCAGGGCGACGCGCGGGTCGATCCCGCTGACCTTGGCCGCATTGCGCGAGTAAACGGCGCAGGAAATGCCGGCTGCGGCAAAGCTCTTGGCTATGCCCCGTCCCATGACGCCGGAGCCGATGACCAGGACTTCAGCTGGCTTCATGCTGCATCCCTTTGGTTTTGACCAGAATTTGGCCGGCAAGCACTACCGCCAGCAGCGCAAGGCCGATGAGGTCGGTGATCCAGCCGGGTTTGATCAGCAGAAACGCCGCGACGACGAGCAGCACGCGCTCCCAAAGCAGGGCCGTTCGCAGCAGATAGCCGAACAGGCCGGCGGCTAGAAGCACGGTGCCGATGGTGGCGGTGGCGAACGAGGAGGCGATGCTCTGCCAGTCGCCGATCATCAGCAGCGAGGGCTCGTAGATGAACATGAACGGCACAATGAAGCCGGCGGAGCCGATGCGCACGGCTTCCCAGCCTGCCTTCCAGATGTCGGTCTTGGCCAGGCTGGCCGCGGCGAACACCGCGAGCGCCACCGGCGGCGTGATCGCCGACAGGATGGCGAAATAGAACGCGAACATGTGCGCGGCCGGGGCGATCGCGCCGAGCTTGATCAGCGCCGGCACCAGCAGGGCGACCATCACGATGTAGGCCGGGGTGGTCGGCATGCCCATGCCGAGCACGATGCCCGCGACCGCGGTGAGCATCAGTGCCAGCAGCAGCATATTCTGCGCCAGCGCCAGCACCAGTTGGGTGAAGCTGATGCCCATGCCGGTGATGGTGACGCAGCCGATCACGATGCCGGCGCAGGCGCAGGCCATGGCCACCGACAGCGTGTTCCGCGCTCCCTCCTCGAGCGCTTCGAGGATCGACGTCCAGCTGATGCCTTCGCGCGTGGTTTTTCTCAATAGGGCCATAGGCAGGCAGGTCAGCGTGCCGGCGAGCGCGCACAGCGGCGCGCTGTAGCCGGCGATCAAACCGATGAAAACCATCACAATCGGCACGAACAGGTGCCCGCGCGCGCGCATCACCGCCCCGAGGCGCGGCAATTCGGACTTGGGCACGCCCAGCAGGCCCACGCGCTTGGCTTCGAAATGCACGGCGAAGAACACCGCGACGTAGTAGAGGAACGCGGGGATCGCCGCCCACAGCGTGACCTGGAAATAGCTCACTCCCTGGAATTCGGCCATCACGAATGCGGCCGCGCCCATCACCGGCGGCATGATCTGCCCGCCGGTGGAGGCGACCGCCTCGACCGCCGCGGCGAACGGCGGCCGGAAGCCGCTTCGTTTCATCAGCGGAATGGTCATCGGTCCGTCCACCATCACGTTGGCCACCGCGCTGCCCGACACCGTGCCGAACAGGCTGGAGCTCACCACCGACACCTTGCCCGGGCCGCCGGCGGTGTGGCCGGTGATGGCAAGCGCAAAATCCATGAACAGCTTGCCGGTGCCGCTCTTTTCCATGAACGCGCCGAACAGCACGAACAGCATCACGTAGGAAGCCGATACGCCCAGGGTCGAGCCGAAAATGCCCTCGGTGGAGAGATACAGCTGTTCCATCAGCACCTGCGGCTTCACGTTGGTCAGCAGCGCCGCGTAGAGCAGGAACACGAAGGCGGTGATAGGCAGCGCCCAGCCGAGCACGCGCCGCGTCGCTTCGAGCACGATCAGCACCGCGAACACCGCATAGACCTTGTCCAAGGTGGTCAGGTCGTCGATGTAGATAATGCGGTTGATGGTGTATTCGTAGTTGAGGAAGATGTGCAAAATGAACGCCCACGAGGCGACCAGCACGGCCGCGTCGAGCGCGCGCCACCTCGGACCGCCGCCGGGCTTGAGCGGATACAGCAGGAACACCAGTGTGAGCGCGAACAGCAGGTGGGTGCCGCGGAAAATCAGTTCTTCGGGCGGGCCGAAAGCGGCGACATACATGTGGTACAGCGACATCACCACGGCGATGGCCGACACGGTCCACTTGAGCCATCTGGTCTCGGGCGGCGTTGCGGGGACCTCGTCGGATATGACTGGCAGTACTTCAGACATCGGTGGCTCCTCTACGCGCTGCCGACTTCAAATGCAAAAACGGGGCGGCCAAGGCCGCCCCGCGACGATACCGCGGAATGCAGGGCGCGCGGGCTCAGAGTGCTCCCACTTCCTTGTAGAACTTGGCCGCGCCCTTGTGCAAAGGCACGCCGATATCTTCGGCCATGATTTTCGGTGTCAGGCCGGCGATCGCCTTGTTCGATGCCGACATGTCGGCCACGTTGGCCGCCATCGCCTTCACCATCTTGTAGACCATGTCCTCGGGCAGATCGCAGGCGGCGATGATGTGCGTGGCGTAGCCGATTACGTCGACGTCCTTGTCCTGTTTCGGATAGGTGCCGGCCTTGATCGTAAGCTTGGAATAGCCGGGATTGATCTTCTTCATCTCGGCCAGGGTCTTGTCGTCGATGCCGATCAGTTTGACGCCGCGCGCGCTGGCCAGATCCATGACCGACGAAGCGGGCACCGTCGTTCCCAAGGTGAATACGTCGGCGTGGCCGTCCTTCACCAGATCTACTGCATCGG
>JAJZUN010000428.1 GCA_021848555.1 Pseudomonadota bacterium
TCGAGGTCATGTTTTTCAGCGCGGCGTGGGAGCGCTTGCCGTCCTTGTATTCCTTCAGCGAGTTGTACAGATAGGGTTCGCGCTGCGCCGCCAGGTTCGGAATCGCCGGGGCCACGCCTTTGCCGTTGAGGCCGTGGCAGGCCTTGCAATCGCGTTCGGCGATGACTTTGCCGGCCGCGGCGTCGCCCGTCGGCGCCTTGGCCGCCGGCGGCGTCGACTGGGAACAGCCGATCAGCGCGAGCGAAAGTGTGGCTAGTGCGATAACGCCGGGAATTGAATTTTTCATCGCTAATCTCGAAGTTTAGAAGTGCGGCGAATATTCGCGTACTTCCGGATCAATAAACAAATCCGGAGCCATCAGACAGACTTGCATTCTAGTCTGTTAGCTACCGAAAATACAGTCTGTGCCCTCCTGCGCGCGGAGTTTGCGGCCCCGGGGCGCGTTTGCCTCGCCCGCATCAGCCAGTCAGGCTGCCAATGAATCCCGTCAGCACCAGACCAAGCACGATCAGTCCGAATGCGATCAGCGTGAAGCCGAGTATCTTCGAGCCCAGCGTCATTGGCCGCGAAGGCTCGTCCACCAGATATTTCGACAGTTCGCCGGTTTCGACCAGGCGGTTGTATTCGACCGTGTGTTCGTGCTTGAACTCTTCCAGCGGGACCGACCCGGTGAACATCACCACATCCAGCGGGAATTTGTCCGGGCGGAAGTGATTGTTGAAGAAGTGCACCGTGAACAGGAACAGCGCGGCGAGCAGCGCCTCTTCGCCATGGAATATCGTTGCCACGTTGAACACCCAGCCCGGCAGGACGGAGGCGGTTACGGTCGGGAACCAGAGCATGACGCCGCTCAAGCCGATGATGGTCACGCCCCAGAACGGCGCCCAGTAGTCGAATTTCTCCCAGTAGGTCCAGCGATCGAACACCGGGCGCGGCCCGAGACCGAAGAACCATTTGAACATCGCGATGATGTCCCACAGATCCTGCCAGCGCGGAATCAGCGAGTTGGGGCCGAACCACTGGAAGGTCCTCCAGGTCTTGCTCAGGCGCAGCACGACATAGACGATATGCCCGATGAATACGCCGGCGAAGATGACCGCGCAAGTCCGGTGCACGAGTGCCATCACTTTGGGCCCGCCAAAGGCGCTCGCGATGACCGGCGCCCAGGCACTGCCGGAGTAGAACACCGTCATGCCGGTCAGCGTCAGGATCATCAGGCTCAGCGCGAACAGAAGGTGCCCGGCACGCCACAGCAGCGGGAAGCGGCGGAAATGCTTGCCCTTGAGCTCCAGGTCCTCGGTGCGCACGTGCGGCCGCTGCGCGCGCGCCTGCCGTTCCTTGTACTCGCGGTAGAACCACAGCGCGGTATGCGTCCAGAAGAAGGCAAAGGTACCCACCAGCAGTTGGATCATGAGCTTGGACGCGAGCCACATCTGCGGATAGCGGCCGAAATCGTGGGTTGTCCCGTGCGGCTCGAACGTGACGAACCCCGGTGTCGCTTCTTTATGGCATTGCTGGCAGGTCTTGAGGCGGTTCGACGGATAGACCTTCGATTTCGGATCGTCGACGCGCTGGATGGTATGGCTGCCGTGGCAGTCGAAGCATTTGGCGGTATAGGCGTAACCGAGCTTGTTCACCTGGCCGTGATAGGTTTCGGTATAGGTCTTCAGGCTCTCCTGGTGGCAGTTGCCGCAGTTCTGCGTGATGGCAAGCTTGGCCGAGTCCTTGGACGGGTCCTCGACGTCGTGGGTGGTGTGGCAATCGGAGCAGATCGCCGCGACCGGAACCTTGTCCTGCAGCACCAGCTTGCCGTGCACCGAGGTCGCGTATTGCGCGCGCTCATTCGCGTGGCACTTTCCGCATACGTTCGGAATGGTCAGGCGCCACTCTTCGCGCTCGGGGCTGCCGGTCGGGTAGATGTAATGCGGATCGTGGCAGTTGTAGCAGGTCGCGTTGGTGCGTGACTGGTCGTCCTTGTTCGGCCGCGCATGGATCGATTTCATGAAGCGGTCGATCTGCTTCACCACTACGCCCAGTCTTGCGTTCTGCGGGGTATCGGTCTTCCCCTCCTGCTTCGCTTTTGCCCACAATTCCTCGTGGCAGGTGACGCAGCTGACCTTGTGCTGCACGCCGAGCTTGTGCGGTATCTCGGTGATGTCCTTGTGGCACTCGGTGCAGGCGCGCTTGCCGTGCACGCTGTTGCCGAACTTGTCTTTGATCACGTGCAGCTGGCGCACCCGGCCGAATGCGTCCGGCATCGCAAAGCCTTCGTTGCCATGGCAGCCCAGGCAGACTTCGTTCTCGGGGTTTCCTACTTCCTTCGCTGGTGCCTTGGCGGCGGCATCCGCGGCCAGAACTCGCGCCGGCATCATGACGGACGCTCCCGCCAGGCAGATGAGTCCCGCCATTACCCAAGTTGCAAGTCTTGAAACACGCATGGCCTTCGATTCCCCGGTTAAATGAACGGTGTCTCCGCCCTGACTCGAGCAGGACAATTCATTGGTTCCAATTTCTTGCCGATTGTGGTGATGCCTGCTACGCGCCGCCTAGATTGCAGTCTGTTTGTTTGGACCATCGCAATTTTGCGACACAGGCGACATCCCGCACGCGGCCACCGCTCCTACGGCGGCCGCAATGACGCCCCTGTTTAATTCCTGGCTTTCCCCGCTCCCCTGCATTTGCTCGGTATTAAAAGGTGAAACCCTTTTGTTTTGAACATACTAATCGAACGCTGAGTGCTCGATTTGATGTACATCAAGCCCCCCGACGAAAGGGCGTGTGCGGCGAAGACGTGAAGCCAGTGCGAGGCCGGCTCCATTTTGCCAAAGGTGGTAATTCGGTTGGTTTCGCTGATCGGTTTGACGGTGCGGACGGTTACTCGATGACGCCCAGCTTTCCGCTGTAGCTGCCAATATACCAGTAGCGCCCGTCGGCATCGATGGTCGCGTTGCGCACACCGGAGTGCGTCGAGGGCAGCTCGAACACGCGCATTGCTGCCGTGCGCGGGTCGAACAGGATCACGCTGTTGGTCTGGATCTCGCTCACCCAAATCCTGCCGTCTTTGTCCGTGTTCACGGCGTATGGGCCGCCGTTCGGGCCTCCGGGGAGTTCATACTGCTTCACCACCTTGTTCGCCACCGGATCGACTTTCGCGAGCTTTCCGGTTCCATAGAGCGCGACCCAAACCATGCCGTCGGACGCCACGGCGACGCGTCGCGGCTGCGACCCAAGCCCCATGAAGATCTCCGTAACTGTTCCCGTGTTCGGATCTAATTTGGCGAACATGTCCGCGCTCTTGCGCGACACCCAGGCATTGCCCTGCTTGTCCACCGCTACGCCATAGGGACCGTCGCCAACGCGATATTCCGTGATCTTGCCGCTCAAGCGTTCGAGCTTGCCCAGATAGCTGCTCTTGCGCTCGGTGAACCAGACGTTCCCCTGCGTATCGATCGTCAGGGTGTACGGGGTACTGCCGCGGGAGGGTGTTTTGTATTCCCGCAACTTGCCCGTGGTCGGATCGAGTTCGTTGATGGTGCCGCTGCCGAAGCCGCCGAAGATCACGTTTCCGTCAGCGGCTACCACCACCCCGTTCGGTAGGGTGCCCGCAGGCAAGCCCCACTCTTTGAAACGTTCAGATTTCGGGTCGAATCGGGCGATTCGATCGCCCTTTTTCACCGCGAAATAGATATTGCCGTCGGGTGCCACAGCTGGGTCGCGCGGAAATTTCGCGGTCGGCACGGGCCATTCGGAAATCTTGCCTGACACCGCCCTCGCTCCCGGGGTGATGCCGTAGCCGGCGCCGGCGGCGAGCACTTCGCAGGCCGCGATTGCCGGCAAGGCCAAT
>JAJZUN010000429.1 GCA_021848555.1 Pseudomonadota bacterium
GCATTCTCTCCCAGAAGCAGCCGGATGAGCGTCGACTTGCCAGCCCCATTGGGGCCGATGATGCCGATGCGATCTCCGCGCATGATGCGCACCGACAAGTCCCTGATTACGGTCTTGTCGCCGAAGCGCACGTCGGCATGCTCAGCCTCGACGACGAGATGTCCGGACGCCTCGCCCTCGTCGAGCCTGAGTTCCACCTGACCCCGTCGCTCCCGCCGCAGGCGGCGCTGTTCGCGCATAGCCTCGAGCGCACGTACCCGTCCTTCATTGCGCGTACGCCGCGCCTTGATGCCCTGACGGATCCAGGCTTCTTCCTGGGAGAGTTTCCGGTCGAACAACGCGTGATGCTTTGATTCGGCCGCAAGCTGATCGTCCTTTCGACGCACATAATCGTCATAGGTCCCGGGCCAAGACGCGAGTACGCCGCGGTCGAGCTCGACGATACGCGTTGCGAGCCGTCGCACGAACATCCGGTCGTGGCTGATGAAAAGCACCGCCCCCGCGTGATCCGACAGAAATTCCTCCAGCCAGCGGATGGCGTCGATATCGAGATGGTTTGTCGGTTCATCCAGAAGGAGCACGTCCGGATCGCCTACCAGGGCACGCGCAAGCAGCGCACGCCGTCGCCAGCCGCCCGATAGAGCATGCAGCGGAGCGCCACCGTCCAGGCCGAGGCGCGACAACACCGACTCGACACGCTGCTCGAGGCGCCATCCGTCGACGGCTTCGAGCGAATGCTGCAATCGGGCAAGGCGCTGTACGCCGGCCTCGGTAGCAGCGTGCGCGACTTCCGTTGCGGCATGGTGGTATTCGGAAAGCAATCTGCCTGCATCCGCAAGGCCGGCCGCGACGATGTCGAATACGGACTCGGAACTATCGACGACGATTTCCTGGGCAAGATGGGCGACGCGCGCCCCCGGGCGAACCCAGACGCTGCCATCGTCGGGCATGATTTCGCGGCTCGCCACCCGCAGCAGCGATGATTTGCCCTCTCCGTTGCGGCCGAGCAGACACACGCGCTCGCCCCGACGGATCTCGAACTTCGCATTATCGAGAAGCGGCAGATGGCCGAAGGCGAGCGATACCCTGTCCAGGCGCAGTAATGGCATATTCCCGTGGATTCGACGTAAAATAGGTGACTACGGAGGCGGCAGTGTATCCGTTGCGGGCTCAACCCGCGAGGATCGGACCCGGCACACCCTAGTATATGGGGGAGGGCACGCACATGTTCAACCCGGTTGCGCTTCCCGCCCTGCACAAACGCCCTGCATTACGGTGCGCGCCGCGCAACCCCGGCCCCTTTTCAGGTGGCGACAAACTTCAGCTGTACACTTCGACCGGGGACCGCGAGATGCTTGGACCGGCTGCTTGCGATTCCCAGCAGTAGCACTGCGGCATCCTGAACCGCGATCCTCGCCGTTCCTGGCAATCCCGCTTCGCAGGAACCTATGGACATCAACCCGCCCGCAACACCATCGCCGGGCACGGTTTCGTTGCAAAATACCGATGCAATCGGCAGGCGGCGTTTTTTGCATTATTTCGATCCTTGCAACCCCCGCTTATCCGCTCGCATGTGCTTGCTTTAGTGACAGATCTTTGCCTTTTCGGACAAGCGGCATTTGGTATGAATCATGCAGTGGCAGCAAATACTAATGCCAAAGAAGGGGGAGATCATTATGATGAATTGGCTGAGCTTTTCCGCGCCCACACCACGCCCGGCGAGATCACTCCTAGCAGTGTCTGTCGCCGCCCTGATGCTCGGTGCGTGCTCGAGCGGTTCGCACTCAACGGCACCGACATCGACACCCACTGCCCTGACTCCCGCCCTCTTTGCCTTTTACGACTCCAACGGCGATGGCGTGGGCGACAGCATCGCGCGCATCGACCCCAGCACCAATGCGGTAATGGCCACTGCCGTGACCGGTGTGAGCGGTTCAAGCGGCGTGACGGACAACCAGGCGTTCTACAGCGGCCCGCTGTGGGTGAGTTCCGGCACGGAGGTCTGGGGCATCGACCCGACGACCCTGAAGGTGCTGCCCCGGCCGGTCGCCCCCTCCATCCAGGGCAACCGCGAGGGCACGATTGGCTCTGGGGTCGTCAACGCCCTGAGCCTGACCGGCGGGACGACCCAGACCAGCAGTACCCAGACTGCCCAGCAGACTGCCGAGATGACCGCACTGCGCCCGTACTTCGGCCAGACCTCCGCAACCCTCGCGCAAGCCGAGACCATCGACTTCTGCGCGGTGCAAAGCTCCGCGGGCGGCATCGACCCGAGCGCCCTGACGAGCCAGAACGCCCTGGGGGTTACCATCCCGGTGCCGCCGCCGTTTTACAACATAGGCTACTCGGCGGTCGATATCGCCCCCACGCCAAGCGGCGACCTCACCATGCTCGGCGTGCGCCTGGGTGACAACGACGTATTCCTCGATACCAACCCGAACTCGCCCACCTTCGGCTATCCGGTGCGCTTCGTCTACCCGCACCTCGGGAAGATCAAGGACCAGAACAATTCCGTTGTCGCCACGTTCGGCGGACTCTATTCGGCCGCAGGCGGCACCGCCCCCGGGAAGCTCTTCTACAACCGCATCTCCTCCGGCACCTCCGAGGTCGACAAGAACACCTACGCCGAGCCCTGCGACTCGACAACGGCACGCAATGCGGCCGGCCAGGTGTGGTCCTGGGAGCCCGATGTGCAGGGCGACACGCTCACGGGCACGAACGATGATGCCCTGTTGACCTCCTCGCCACAGGTCGTACAGGTCGCGGTGCCGACGATCAGCAGCGCCTCCGCGCCCTCGTCGGCGGGCGGCGTGGGTTCAGCACCGACCTGTCCCAACAGCGGAGGACCCTGCAGCCCGGACGGGCAGCGTACCGGACCGTGGATGGCCACATTGCTCAATCACAACGTCGGCAATGAGTTCATCATGAGCGTGGAGGATGAAGGTGACAACGCCCAGATGCTGTGGGACGTCACGAATCCGGCCCATGTCTTCGAGATCGAGCGCATTGTCAATAATCTGCAAAACGTGCTCACCCCGAACCTTGCCACGCAAACCCCGGGCAGCCCGACGGCCTTCACCAACGGCACCACATACACCGTGGACGTGAACTACGCCTCCACGGGCGGCACCTCGACGCTCGTCAGCTACCAGTATGTCTCGCTGCCCGGTGACACCCTCACGGGTGTGGCACCTGCGGACAACATCACGCATGCGTATCTCAAGAAGGTGACCGCTACTGACCCGGGGCCGGAATACATCCTGAACGGTCTGCTCGGCCGCGCGAGCACCTCGCACCCGGATATCGCACGCATCCAGGGCAGCGGAACCAGCTCCATCATGTTCGCTGATGAGGACTGGCTGATGACCTTCGTGGGGGCCGACGGCTTTCAGATCATCAGCCTAAGCGGCCTGGGGGCGCCCTACCTGATCACTGCGTACCTCCCCATCCCGAGCGCCTTCACCGGGATATTCTCCCCGGACGGAACGAAGTTCTACCAGATCCGCAACGGCAACATCGACGTGATCGATCATGCAACCCGCACACTCGTCGACGAAATCGTGTTGCCGGGGCCTGCCACAGGACTTACACTCGGAAGCTATGACGCTCCGGTTACATCGACCACGACCACCACGAGCAGTGGCGGCACAACGAGCAGCAGCAGTAGCAGCAGCGGAGGCAGCACTCCGCCGCCGAGTCCCTGCGGGGGTTAGGGGGGATCAGCCTGGTGATCACGCCAGGCATTGATTCTGGCCAGTGCCGTCACCCGACGCCTGGCAAGGTTAGCCGAGGTCCGAATCCAGCGAACGGCATCTCCCAACATCGACGGTCCGGTAGGGA
>JAJZUN010000430.1 GCA_021848555.1 Pseudomonadota bacterium
CACCAGCGCGGCGTAGACGAGGCCGTAGAACCATTTGACGTCTTCGGTTTCGTACAGGGCGGCGTACTTCTCGAGGTCGGCGTCGCTCGCGTCCTTGTAGCTGTAGGCGAGGCCGAGCAGCGTTGCATCGCGGATCTTTTTCGTCTCCGCGTCGCGCTGTTTCTCTATCGATTTGTCCATCGCGGCGGCCTTGGGCGTGCCCGCGCCGGCGATGCCCGAGGACAGCGCCTTCATCGAAACGAAGGCCGTTTCGACCGCCAGGTCGCTGGCCTTGCTCGCGCCATCGATGCGCTTCACCAGGGCTTCACGCTCGGGCTTGGTCGCCGCGGCGCTGTGGGCGAACTTGGCGAGTTCCTGCGGCGACTGCGTCGCGCGCTCCATCTCGACCATGCTCTTGGCCACCGGCGTGGAATACGCCTTGAGCAGTGCTTGCATGCGCTTCTGGTCGAAATTCTGCTTCAGGTCGGTGCTGACGCGGGTTTGAAATCCCTCCGCAGTAAAGGACTGGGCCATCGCGCCTTCGATTGCCTGTAGCGTCGCGGCGGGCGCCTTCTTTTGCTGCTTGGCTGCCTCGCCCACGCCGGCCGCCAGGCGCTGCGGCAGCAGCGCCAGCTGCTGCTTCAATCCAGTCGCGGCCAGCACGTCCTCGATCAGTTTGTCCTGCGACTTGGCGATGTCGGCCGGCGACTGCGGTTTGGGCGCCACGGGCTTGGCCGCCGGTCTGACCGGCGCCGGCGGTGGCACTGGCTCCTCCATGAAATACTGCCAGCCGAACCAGCCTGCCGCGGCGAGGACGACTACGCCGCCGACGACCAGCGGCAGCTTCTTCTTGTCGAGTGCGAGCTGCGGCAGCGCAAGTTTGGGGACGCTGAGCTTGGGAAGATTAAGCGCCATTTCGAACTCCCTTAGTCGCGGTTATTGCCCTCGGCCGACAGCCGTTTGCGGGCCCCGATTGGATGGTTAGGCTTATTGTAAGGCAAAAGAATGCGTTTCAGGATTTCGCGCCGCTCGCGGGCGCCTGCGTGGCCGCTGCTTACTGTTTCACGAATTTTAGCGTGAAGCGATCGGACTCGCCGATCGCGGCGTATTTCGCGCGGTCCTGGTCCTTCAGCCGGTAAGTCGGCGGCAGCGTCCATACGCCTTCGGGGTAGTCCTTCGTGTCCTTCGGGTTGGCGTTGATTTCCGACTTGCCCGCCAGCTTGAATCCGGCCTGTTCGATCAGCGCGATGGCGACGTCCTCGCGCACGTAGCCGTTCTTCGTCTGCGCCGCCTGCGGCAGGTCGCTGCGGCCGCGATGATCGACCACGCCGAGCACGCCGCCCGGCTTGAGCGCCTTGCGGAAAGCGCGCAGCGCGCCTTCGACTTCGTTGCGCTGCATCCAGTTGTGCAGGTTGCGGAAGGTGAGCACGAAATCGGCGCTGCCCGGCGGCGCGATCGCGTGTAGATCGGCGTTGAACTCGGTCACCACGACCTTGCCGTAAAGCCCGGGTTCGGCCGCAAGCCGCGCCAGCAGCTTTTGATGATCGGCGAGATACGGAGGCGGCGCGAGCGCGTCGCGGTTGGCGGCGACGTAAAGTCCGCGCTGCTTCAGGTAGGGTGCGAGGATTTCCAGGTAATAGCCGCTGCTGCCGGGCAGGATTTCGACCACGGTGCTGTCCGGCCTGACGCCGAAGAATTCGAGCGCCTCGAGCGGATGGCGGAAGCGGTCGCGCGCGACGTTGGCCGGCGTGCGCGACGCCGATGCGAGCAGACGCGCAAGCGCGCCCGCGTCCTGCGCCTGCGCCAGCGTGCAGGTCAATGCCGCGAGCGACGCCAGCGCTGCGGCGGCTGCCTGGATCAGATTGCGTCTGCGCTGCATGTCCATTAGCCCGGGATCTCGGGCTCGACCAGCGTTGCCAGCTGCGCCAGCGACTCCTGCCACCCGAGGTGGCACATCTCCAGCGGAATAACTTCCGGCAGCCCTTCTTGCACGATGTTGATTTCGGTGCCGCAGGACACCTTTGCCAGGGCTACCGTCACCTGTATTACTCCGGGTAAGTTCGGGTCGTCGAACTTGTCCGTGTAGCGAATCCGCTCATGCGGGACAAGTTCGAGATACTCGCCGCCGAAGGAGTGACCGTTTCCCGTATTGAAATTCGTGAACGACATGCGAAAGCTGCCGCCGACCCTGGCATCCATGTGGTGAACTTTGCAGGTGAAACCGTATGGCGGTATCCACTTTGCCATGGCGTCGGCGTCGAGGAACGCCCGATACACCCGCTCCGGGGGCGCGCGCAGCACGCGATGCAGTTGTACTGTACCTGTAGGCATGGACGGTTCTCCTTTAAAAGCATCGTTCGGCCGAAGACTGGCTTTACGGTTATGGATGCGATTACCTATACCACCGTTCGCGCCAACCTCGCCAGCGCCATGGACCGTGTTTGTGACGATCACGAACCCTTGATCATTACGCGCAACGGAGAACGATCCGTCGTGATGCTCTCGCTCGAAGACTACAAGGCGCTGGAGGAAACCGCCTACCTCTTGCGTACCCCCGCCAACGCCAAACGCCTTCTGACTGCCGTCGCACAACTGAACGCTGGCAAAGGCGTTGTGCGAAAGCTGGCGAAGTGAGGCTGATCTTCGCCGACTATGCATGGGAAGACTACCTATATTGGCAGAAGCAAAACCAGCGCATGGTCGAGCGAATCAACAAGCTGATACGTGAGACCCAGCGCGAGCCATTCGCCGGGGTTGGAAAACCCGAACAACTGAAGCATGCCCTTTCGGGGTTTTGGTCACGCCGTATCACAGACGAGCATCGCATGGTGTATCGCATCGAGGGGGATGCATTGATGATCGCGCAGTTGCGTTTCCACTACTGACGGCGCCCAACGTTTCCAGCCACCGGCGCGCGTCCGTGTGGGCTGGGTTGTTAGGCTTCACTGTCGGCGCTGCCACCTTGAAGATGTTCCTTGAAGCCTTGCTGGGCGTCGCCGATGAAAACGAGCAGCTGGCTCTCATGCACTGAAACGACAGAGATGCCCTGGCGTTCTGCCTCGGCGGGTAAAATACTTTGAAAACGGCCGGCGGGGACGAACAACGTCGTGGGGTATTGGCGCTTAGCCCCCCACCCCTTCTTGAACAAACGGCGCACCTCCAACTTGGAGGGTTCCGGTTTACCAGTCGGAACCATGACCATGTCAAAGATAAAACAGCTCGCTGCATCCATTAGGGCGATGCAATTGAATTCGCCATCTTGCTCCGTGCGAACTGGCGCATCGTTCAACTGAAACACAATCCACGCTTCATTAACCTGGAACTGATTGGGATGTAGCACGGGCGGACCTGTGAAGCCAACGCCGAGCTAAGCGGCGCGGCGCTTTTGGCCGCGTCCGCTTGAGCGCGAAGTTATACGTCTTTGCGACTCGACTAGACGACCCGATACGAACTTGTGCAGGACACTCGCCATGAGCGTCTGATATGGAACACCTTCCTCCGCGGCGCGGGCCTGCAAGCCCTCCAGGTCTCGCGAGGAAATTCTTATATTGACCCGCTTGTTCTTAAGCAACGTAGCCGCCGCCGCTGCTCGGATCCGTGCGATCTCACCTTTCTGATTCCGAACGGGCTTCCACTCTCCTCGTTCGAAAGAGGCGAGAATTTCCTGTTCCAACAGCGTTTCACCGTTCATATCACTTGTCTCCCGATAAGAAATCCCGCGTCGCTTTGCGGCTCGGCATGATGCTCTTCAAAAAAATCTCCTTCTCACTTTCAACGTAAGGAACGAGATACGCGTAGTCTTGTATCCGCACTACAAGCATTTTCTGATGTCCGTATTTGGCTCGGTTCGGG